>NZ_JBIFFJ010000038.1:0-22805 GCF_043556915.1 Sulfitobacter sp. 1A15299
GGTCCACCCATTAAATGGGAACTTCCTCGACGAGAGGGCCGATTTCGGGCCAGTCCACCCATGAAATCAAAACGACAGTTGAACTGTCTGGCAACATATCTTCTATGTCCGATAATGTAAACTTATTGGACATAACTAGGGACAGCAAGGTGGGGCGGTTACTGCGCTATTTTTTGGTAGAAAGCGCCGTGCGAGTGTAACCTTCGGACATGACGTTTGCCCGACTGAATCATATCAGCGACCTCGACACGCTACCCCGGATGCCGGCCTGGGTCACGTCCACACGTGCCGAAAGCGCTGAAGATGCTGCGTTTTTGTCGGGCGCGGCGCTCAACTACCTGCATATTGTGCTGGCACGTGAGGGCGTCCCCCAAGCCTTGTTGCGGGACCGGCTGGCGCTGCGGGCTGCAGAGGCCTTGGTCGCGTTTTCTGGTCGTCCCGAGCGGGCAGGGGAGCTGCGCGACGCGGTGCATCTTCTGCGCCCCGGTGATTTGCCCGGACCGGCCGGTGAATCCTACATGGCTTGGCGCCGCGCCGTGGATCGTCCGATATCGATTAAGGCTCTCGGTCGAGCCTTGCCAGCGCTTGCGCCGGGCCAGATCGCCAGCATGGCTGGATGCGGGGAAAGGGGTGCCAGTGACCCGTATTGTCATGGTGCTGGAGGCTGTGCTGACAGAGGTGCCGCGTGGAGAGGGAATAGCGTTGATCCTTGCGGATGCCGTCCTTGCAAAGGCGCTAGGCTGGGATCACCTCCTGCCGCTGCTCGCAGCAGGTCTGAAACGCGCCGACCTGCGCAAACAAGGCGATGAGCTATGCTTGGCCTGTCATCGGGCGCTCATCTCCTCGGCTGTCGAGGCTGGGCGCATGGCCGCCGACCTTGCCCGACGCGCCGCGCATTTGAATGCGGTCGCACCGAAGCTGGGGGCAAAGGCATCTGGCGAGGCAGTCGAGATGTTTCTGACCCGCGATGCTGTTGCGCCTTCGGCTTTGCCCTTGCCGGATCGCGCCGCGCGGCGGCTGTGTGACCGGCTGGTCGACCTCGGCGCCGTGCGCGAGCTGACCGGCCGTGACACCTTCCGGCTCTATGGTTTGTGAGGATGGCGAGGGACAGGGCTGAACCGGAGCTTGACCGCGAGCTGGCCGACACGCCTCCGGAGCTGCGCTGGCGGGAATGGATGCGGCGGATCGAGGCGGTGCTGTTTGCCTCGGCTTCGCCGGTCCCGCACGAAGACCTAGCCCGCGTGGTGGGGCAGGGGGCCTCGGTCGACCTGCTGGTCGAGGATCTGGCCGCCGATCTGCAGGGGCGGGCTTTCGAAATCACCTATGTCGCCGGCGGCTGGATGTTCCGCACGCGTGCCACCTACGCGCCCGCGATCCGCGCTGCGGCAGATGTCGGCGAACAACTGCTGGATTTGAGTGAATTCGACGTCGCCGTTCTGGCGGCCGTCGCCTATCACCAGCCAATCACCCGCGACGGGCTCAAGGACATCTTTGGCAAAGAGATCAGCCGTGACCTGATTGGCCGACTGCATGCACACAACCTGATCGGGACTGGACCAAGGTCTCCGCAACGCGGTGCGCCCTATACCTTCGTTACCACGGATCAGTTCCTTGTCGCGTTCGGGTTAGAGAGCCTTCTCGATCTTCCCGATCAAGAGCAGTTAATCGATGCAGGCATGACTGTAGGAGAGTGAGGAGGATCATCAGGAGCGTGAGCACCTGATCTACGGGCTGGGCATAAGCCGATCGAGTTTTCGCACGTAAGACCTGTCCCGGTCGATCGGACGTGGTGCCGGAGATGCCGGACCGTTTTGTGGCGGCTGCGCGTATATCTGGATCTTTGGCCGTACGTACATTGGGTGTGCCGTGTTGGTTACAACACCAGTCTAAATAAGCTACTGTTTTTTAACAAAAGCCGAATTTTAGGGTAGCCCACACCCGGTGCAGTGGCTTTTTCAAAGAGCGACCTCGATAAGAAAAGGCCCGTGGTGTGCAAGGCCTTCTCGGAGTGCTGCTTCAATTTCATCACAACTTGAAGCCCGCTGTGCGTCGACACTCATCGATTGCGCCATTTGCACCCAATCCAACGCAGGGCGGTCAAGCGACAGCATATCGATAGCGCGCGGTCCGGGATTGCCGACCCCTACATTAGTGAGCTCGCCTCGCAAGATCTGATAGCTGTGATTGGCGAAAACCAAAATCGTGATGTCAAGATTTTCGCGCGCCATCGTCCAAAGCGACTGGACTGTGTACATGGCCGATCCGTCACCCGTAAGGGCCAAGACCTTTCGATCGGGGCAGGCAACGGCCGCGCCGATGGCAGCGGGCAAACAATAACCGATGGATCCGCCGGTGTTGTTGAGCCATGTATGCTGAGCTGCCCCTTTTGTGGCGGGAAAGAATGCACGTCCGGTCGTGACGGATTCGTCAACTATGATCCCGTTTTCGGGGATCGCGCGGGCGATATGTGCGGCAAGGCTATCAAGGGTTATTAGCCCCTCGGGACGTTCTGGTAGTGCGGCCTCTGCCACATGTGCGGGCAGCGTATCAGTTGCACCTAATGCCGCGCAGAGCGCTGAGAGCGCTGCGTCGATATCGGTTCCAGCATGTGCCAAGTTCAGGATTTCAGCATCAGGGTCGGTCAGCACCGCAGGTTTGCCGGGATACGCAAAAAAAACAATCGGTGCCCGCGCGCCGACCAAAACTATCCGCTTGAATGGCTTCAGTACCTCCAACGCGATGTCGATGGGATATGGCACCTTGCCGACAAAAACCCGGCCCGCTCCACGTTCGAGCCGCGCGTTGGACCACTCCGACAGCAGCTTGCACCCTGTTTTCGCAGCGATCCGGCCAGCAATCTCCAGATTTGCTTTGGTCAGGGCACCACCGCCCAGCAACAGCAGGCTGTCAGGGCCAGTCAACGCGCGTGTCGCATCATCCAGCACATCTTCGGCGAAAGGCCGCGGGGAAGGGTTGGGCAGGGGCGGATGGATCACGCCGCCGCTGCTCCAAGCAGTATCGCTTGGCAGTACAAGCGACACGATCTGCCCCGGTATGATCTTGGCTGCCTGCACTGCTTCGGCGGCATCCTTGCCAACAGTTTCGGCAGAGGGCGAGGTGCGCACCCAATGGGACATGGGTCGTGCGATCCCCTCGATATCGGCAGTCAGCGGCGCATCAAGTTCGATATGGGTCGCTGCATGTTCGCCGATGATGTTGACCACTCCGGAACCAGCCTTCTTGGCATTGTGCAGATTGGACAATCCGTTCGCCAGACCCGGTCCGAGGTGCAGCAAGGTCGATGCAGGTTTGCGCGCCATCGCCAGTATCCGTCGGCCGCCCCCGTAGCGACTCCCTCCTGCAGCGCAAGCACGGAACGCATGCCAGTGATGTGATCCAGTGCTGCAACAAAGTGCATCTCCGATGCCCCGGGATTGGTGAAACACACCTCTACGCCGCTGTCGATCAACGTATTTACAAGGCTTTCGGCTCCGTTCATCGGGGGGGGTATCGGTCATGTGTAGCTTTCCTCTGATGAGACCAGTACAGCACGCGCTGATCTTTTTCCGAGTACCTTGTTATTGTTCTGACGGACAGGGTTTCGCGCATTTATTAAGATGACAAGAGCAGCTGCATGATTAGCTGACTTCAGGCGAGGTTGTGAAACTTGGCTGGTCATGAGAGGTGGCTACATGTGCAGAACAAAGCCCTTACCGGTTCAGAATTTCTGTAAGAAATGTTTACCCATACTCCCATATCCTTCCTCTTCGCTTTCAATTGGTCGGGCTTTGACTTTCGATCAGTCGAAGGTGTGAGCAGGGTTTACGTGTAATTACACTCCTCTGAGTTATAGATTGACTTCTATGGCTCGAAAATGATCAATATATGAGGTATAGGAAAGACCGCTATAACTCATGGCATGGAACTGGAAGATACCTGGTTGGCCGGAATTTCGGTATGACACTGCAACTCTCGCACCGCTCGAGCAGCGTTTCTTGCTGTCGGCGGGTGAAATTCTGGGTGCGGTTCACCATGTCAGTCCGTCGGAGCGCGATCAACTGCGCATCGACTTACTAAGCGATGAAGCCATGAAAACCAGCGCCATCGAAGGCGAGATGCTGGATCGCCAAAGCGTGCAGTCTTCGCTGCGCCGCCAACTGGGATTGTCGCCTGACAGCTATCCAACCAAGCCCAGAGAGCAAGGTGTCGCCGAGATGATGGTCGATGTCTATTCGACTTATGCCGAGCCACTCACGCATGAGACCCTGTTCCGATGGCATAGTATGCTGTTGTCCCATGATCGGCGGTTGGAAAGCGTTGGTGCCTATCGCCAACATGAAGATGCCATGCAGATCGTCTCGGGTCGCCTGGATCGGCCAACAGTGCATTTTGAGGCCCCACACTCCAAGCAAGTTCCAGATGAAATGGATCAGTTTGTGGATTGGTTCAAGGTTACTACGCCGGGCGCCGACAAGCCATTGCCGGCGCTCACGCGAGCTGGACTCAGCCATCTATACTTTGAAAGTATCCATCCTTTTGAAGATGGTAACGGTCGCTTGGGTCGCGCTCTGGCAGAAAAATCTCTAGCGCAAAACATGGGCCAACCCAGCCTGATCGCACTTGCCTTTACGATCGAGCGGGAGCGGAAGACCTACTACGATGAGCTCGAGCGGCACCAGAAAACGTTGGATGTCACGCCATGGCTGGAATGGTTCGCGGAGATAATCCTGACGGCACAGCAAGTCACCCTGGATCGGGTTGGGTTCTTCATCGCGAAGGCACGTTTCTATGACCGGCATCGCGATCAGTTGAACGACCGCCAGGCCAAAGTGATTGAACGCGTATTCAGGGAGGGGCCGGACGGGTTCAAAGGTGGGCTTAGCGCTGAGAACTATATTTCGATTACCGGAACGTCGCGTGCAACGGCAACAAGGGACTTACAGGATCTGGTTGAGATGGTAGCTCTGAAAAGGACCGGCGAGCTCAGGTACACGCGTTATTGGTTGAACCTACCGCGCGGGTAGATCTGATCGAACGGTCGAAAGCATCTGGAAGTGCGTCCTTTAAAGACCTTGCTGCTTCTGCTTCGGTGTCACTGACACCGCAACTCTACCGTAATCAATAGAAGGGCGCGAAGCGGACTTTGGCCCAAAGAGCAGAACCAGGTTAGCAGTGTCCCAACAGTTGGTATAATTCCCGCTGGTAGCGCGGGCTGAGCGGAGCCTTCGCATAGCGAAGCGAGGCGCGTGCGGGTCGCTTGGCGGCCATGGTTGTTCTTCGGCTAAGGTTTGGTTTGCGGACCTAACTTTGACCAAGGAGAACGAGCTGGCCGAAAATCACCTCATAGCGCCGCTCGCCAGCCGAGGGATCGTCGGACAGGTGACATCGGCGGCGATCGTCTATGATGCCGAAACCACTCATGGCGGTAGTGGCAGGCCTGTACTGAACACCAATGGTGAAGTCGTGGCCGTCAACTCTGCTATTTTACCGGAATACGGCGGATCCAACCTTGGTGTTCCAATTGCGAATGTGAGGGCTCTGTTGGAGGAAGCCGCCGTCAAGTGAGTTTTTCAGGCTTTTGAGAAAATAGCGCCTCGACAATAGTCGAACCGCCAAGATCCGAGATACTAGGCGCCTTCTCCGACTGCTTCAACGGCATTGCCATGTGTGAACGATCAAGCAGATCTGACCTGTCTTTAGGTGCGCGTTTCGCGGCAGCCTATCGTAGGGCTGTCTCCGGGAGCGCATTGATTGTCGTTGCCTATCGCCTTCGATCCTTAGGTGCCCTGCTGAAACGACCTTCAGTTTCATATGCTATCTTGCACAGGGCGGCTTCTGGTTTAGCAAAACGCTGAAGAAAGAGGCCATGACAACCCTGCGGGGCATCGCCAAGTTGTTGTTTTGGGCTTTTACGGTTCCGATGATCGGTAGGTTACGCCGCCATGTCGGCGGTGTAGTCGGCCCAGAGGCCGAAAGCATCGGCCCGTGCGTGGCGGTATGAGGTTGCTGTGAGTCTGTAACGGCGAGGACGGAAGATTAGATTGATTGGGTCATGTGCGTAGAGAAAACTGGGCGAGAGTGTCCGATCTTTTGTGTAACTGCGAACTGGTCCATGCTTCCTGAGAGGAGCAAGGACGATGACCATATCCAAGGAACTGCTGGACGAACTACTGAAGGGCTGCGAGCGGCCTGAAGCCCTGCTTGGCGATGCCGGGCTAATGAAAGAGCTCAAGATCAAGCTGATGGAGCGGATGCTCGGTGCTGAGCTGACGGCACATCTGGGCTATGAAGACGGCAAGGATGCCCCGCCTGATCAGGCCAACCGTCGCAACGGCTCATCTGCCAAGAGATTGAAGGGGCAAGACGGCGAACTGCCTATCGCTGTGCCGCGGGACCGGCCCTCTCGGCAGATTGCTTTGCAATCGCCTGCCGGGTAGTAGACGGCAGCTTCGAGCCTGAACTGGTGAAGAAGGGGCAGACCCGCATTGATGGGATGGATGACAAGATTATCGGGCTTTACGCCGCCGGTCTGACCGTCCGCGACATCCGTGCTCATCTTGAGGACGTCTATGGCCTGCAAGTTTCGCCAGACTTGATCAGCCGCGTGACCGATGCGGTGCTGGATGAGGTTCGGGAATGGCAGTCCCGGGCGCTGGACCGGATGTATCCCATCGTCATTTTTGACGCTCTACGGGTCAAGATCCGCGACGCCCCTCTCGGGACATTGCTTCGCAATGCCCTGCCGGGCAGTGGATAGCCGCATGGTCAAGAACAAAGCCGTCTACGTGGCCCTCGGCGTCAGCAGGGATGGCGTGCGCGAGGTTCTCGGTCTTTGGATCGCTGACAACGAGGGCGCCAAATTTTGGCTCTCGGTGATGACAGAGCTGAAGAACCGTGGGCTGCAAGACATCCTGATTGCGGTCGTAGATGGTCTCAAGGGCTTCCCTCCCTCTCATCGAAACTGCGTTTCGACTGCCGGGCAACGGATGCCATCACAGCAGCCTTTCCGGACACGGCCGTGCAAACGTGCATTGTTCATCTCGTGCGCCATTCGCTGAACTTCTGTGCTTGGAAAGATCGCAAGGAGGTGGCAGCCGATCTGCGGCGGATTTACAGCGCCCCTATAGCCGATCAAGCTGGCTTGGAGTTGGATGCCTTCGAGGAAAAATGGGCCGGGAAATATGCCTCCATCGCACCGGCCTGGCGCAGAGCTTGGCAGGAAGTGATCCCGTTCTTTGCTTTTGATCCTGCCATCCGGAAGATCATCTACACCACCAACGCCCCCTCTCGGCAGCATGCTTTGCATGCGCCTGCCGGGCAATGATTGAAAGCTTGAACCGTGTAATCCGCAAATCGATCAAGACGCGGGGATCGTTCCCGACCGAAGACGCTGCAACGAAGCTGATCTACTTGGCGATCCGCAACTTTGAGAAAGGCGGCCGGAATGTTCGAGAATGGTTTGCAGCCCGCAATCATTTCGCCATAATGTTCGAGGATCGCTTCAATGCGTGACTGTATCTAAAACCCGCATGGGCCAGGCCAGATACACAAAGTTCATGACACTCCCGTGCTTCGACCAAGATTGGCACCCGTGTCCCGACAGCCTTGCGTCGGGCCTTTCGCTTGCGCACCGCCAGCCCTTCCTCGCGGTAAAGCCGATAGATCCGGTTGATCCCCGAGGGCTCGCCCTCGCGGCGCAGCAGCACGAAGAGCCGCCGATAACCGAACCGTCGACGCTCATTGGCCAGATCCCGCAACCGACCGCGTAGAACCGTGTCCGGCGCACGCTTAGCCTGGTAGCGGACCATCTTGCGGTCCGCCCCGGCAATCCGGCACGCCCGCCGTTCCGATAGCCCGAGAAGGGCCTTCAGATGCGCGACCGCCTCGCGCTTCACGGCAGGCGTCACCACTTTTTTGAAACCAGTTCCTTCATTGCAGCCAGATCGAGCATCTGCTCGGCCAGCAGCTTCTTCAGCTTGGCGTTCTCATCCTCAAGCGTCTTCAGCCGCTTGGCCTCAGACACCGTCATGCCGCCGAATTTGGCCTTCCAGTTATAAAAGGTGCCTTCCGACATGCCGTGCTTGCGGCACAAGTCCGCGCATTTTGCGCCTGCTTCGTGCTCGCCAAGGATGCCGATGATCTGTTCGTCCGTGAATCTCGTTCGCTTCATTGTCCGTCCTCAAGTTGGGCCGGACTCTAATCGACGGTGGAGGAAAAATCCCGTGGCAGGTCATCGCGGATCCGCTCCCGCATTGGACCGCACAGCACCTTGTAGCGGTACTTTGTCGCCCAAACGACATGATATCGGTAATAAAATCTGGTATGTGATCCTGTAGAATAGGCCATGAGAGCCCCCCTGCGTTTGAAGCCTTACCCCTTCGGAGGCTTCAAACGCAGGGGGGCTCTCATACGGTTTCACGCTGAAGCGGACCGGCTGAAAGCCGGTCCGCTTCAATCCGTTAGGTTGAAAGTGAATCACAAAACTATGCAATCAAACAAGAATTAATGGGTGTGCCGCCTAGTCTTTACCGCGCATGTTCGCTGCAGCCTCGCTCACCAGTGCATCCGGGTTCTGCGCACAGATGGCCACAAAGTTTTCCAAATTCTGCTCCATATCGGTGTGAGCCATGGCGTCCGCCTCTTCCGTATCTTCCACAGCTTGGGTGTCATTGATCATCGAGCCTGAAGTCTCCTGAGCGTCCGTGGCTTTAGTAACAGAAATGTCGCTTGGCGCAGAACCATCATTTCTTGTCTCGCTGATCATCGAACCGACGTGATCACCGCCATCGTCAAGCTCAGCAATCGCCTTGTATGCGACTTCCAATTTATCATTGTCGCTTAGCTGAGCATATTGGGCGCAGGTCATGGTAGCCATGACCGTATGCGCCGCTGCAAAGGCAGGCGCAGAAACATTGCCCAGAACCCCAACAATCGCGATTGTTTTCAAAGTCGTTTTCATTTTTAGCTCCTATCTGCAAAGTGCTCTAGAGAACAACGCAGCTTGAGATTGTTGGTTCCCGAAAAAGGTGTAACAATTTTATAGATACTCCAACGCCCGAATTGCCCTGAGGGTTTACCCCCAAATCACTTTGTATTCCTTGAGCGATACGACGCGGAAGTTGTCGGTGACGGTGTCGCGGAATTCGGGCCATTTTGCTGGCAGGCTTGTGCGGAAGAAGTCGAAAATTGCCTCGGTGAACTGGTTGGACGTTGCATAGTGCCGATTGTGTGTGACCCAATCGTGCATGACGCCCCAAAGGCGCTCGATAGGGTTAAGATGCGGGGCATATGCTGGCAAGAAATGCAACTTCACCCGGCGCTCTGGGCTGTCGAGCCATGGCTGAAGTATCTTGGCATGATGATAGCGGGCATTGTCGACAAAGACATGGATGGTCGTCATGGTTTGGTTGTTGCGCTCCAACTTTGCCAGCATCTGTTGGGTTGTCTGGGCATTGATCTTCTCGCCTTCCACAAAGGTGAACTGGAAGGTCTCAAGGTCAAGCGCGCCCTGAATGTTGAGCCGCTTGCGGCCTGATGTTGCCTTCAAGGCCGTCTTTTGTCCCTTGGGGAACCAGCCATGGGCGGGGCGGCTCTGGTGTTCGGGGTGGACAGCGTCCGAAAAGACAACCATCTCATCTGCGGTCTGAATCGCCCCGGATTTACCGGAGACCTATAGCTTCATTTCACGCGACCATATCGAGCACGTCGTGCTGTGCATAGAAGTTCTGTTCAGCCTCTGTTGGCGGGATGTTTCCGATGGGACCAAGTAGACGCCGGTTGTTGAACCAATCGACCCAGCCGAGGGTGGCCAGTTCCAGATCCTGCATGTTGCGCCACGGTCCTTGGCGATGGACCAGCTCTGTTCTGTAGAGACCGTTAATTGTCTCAGCGAGGGCGTTATCATAGGAATCCCCGACGCTGCCGACCGACGGTTCGATGCCAGCCTCAGCCAAACGCTCGGTGTAACGAATGGACAAATATTGACCGCCGCGATCCGAATGGTGAACCAATCCACTTTTCTGGACCGGCCGCCGATCATGCAGGGCCTGCTCCAAAGCATCGAGAACAAAATCCGTTTTGGCGGATCGCGAGACCCGCCACCCCACGATGCGATCAGCAAACGTATCGATGACGAAGGCCACATAGACAAAGCCCTGCCACCCCTCTCGTGACATTGCTCCGCAATGCACTGCCGGGCAGTGGTCGACATGTAGGTGAAGTCGCTGACCCAGAGAAGGTTAGGGGCTGGTGCTCGGAACACGCGGTTCACCTTGTCACGCGGACAAGGCGCTGACGTGTCAGGGACGGTTGTTTTGACCACCCTGCCCCGCACAGCCCCACGGATGCCAATCTGTTTCATCAGTCGCTCCACCGTGCAGCGCGCCAGCTCAAAGCCCTCGCGCTTCAGCTGATGCCACGCCTTACGAACGCCGTAGACCTGGTAGTTCTCATCCCAGACCCTTTTGATCTCGGGACGCAGCTCTGTATCCCGTTGATGCCGTGCCGAAGCTTTGGACGGATCAACGAGGCATGCGAGACGGTGGTAATATGTTGACGGTGCAATCGGCAGGACCCTGCAGATCGACTCGACGCCGCAAACAATGCGCTGACCCTCAATGAAGGCGATCTTCGCTTCAGTGGGCGGTCGAGTTCCGTCCCGCTGCCCGGCAGCGCATGTAAACATGCGCGAGAGGGGGCGCAAAATAAGCTGACGCCTTGCGGAGAATTTCATTCGCCTGGCGCAGTTCACGGTTCTCTCGTTCCAGCGTCTTGATGCGACCACGTTCCTCGGTCGTCACGCCATCCCGCATGCCGCTGTCTTTTTCAGCCTGTTTGACCCATCCGCTCAAGGTCTGGGGAATACAGCCGATCTTGGGCGCAATGGCCGCTATCGCGCCCGCCTGCGTTTCATAAGAGCCTTGATGCTCGAACACCATCCGGACCGCACGCGCGCGGACCTCTGGCGAGTAGCGATTTGCCATTTTGCTTTTTGTCATAACCATCATCCTTACTTAGGTTCAGGACTCATAACCAAAATATGACGGTTGCAGCGAGGGCGATTGCCGACAGGAATACTTTTGGACATCTGTCATAGCGGGTTGCGACGCGTCGCCAGTCTTTGAGCCTGCCAAACATTCTCTCAATGCGGTTGCGGCGCTTGTAACGACGCTTGTCGTATCTAACGACCTTCTTGCGCGACTTGCGACCAGGGATGCAGGGCCTTGTGCCCCTTTCCGACAAAGCTTCGCGGAACCAATCGGCATCATAACCTCGATCCGCGAGCAACCATTCTGCATTTGGAAAACTGCTCAGCAAAGCCATGGCACCGGTGTAGTCGCTAACCTGGCCAGCGGTGATGAATAAGCGGATCGGACGGCCGCTGGTGTCCGTAACGGCATGTAGCTTTGTGTTCATGCCGCCATTGGTCTGCCCAATCAGGCGTCCACGCCCCCTTTTTTTAGCCCCAAGCTTGATGCGGTGCGGTGAGCTTTAAGATAGGTGGCATCGATAGAGATTGTCTTGTTGTCGGGGGCTTCTGCCGCCAATCCTGTCATGATCCGGGCAAACACACCCATATCACTCCAACGCTTCCAGCGGTTGTATAATGTCTTAGGTGGACCGTAGGCAGCGGGCGCATCACACCAGCGTAAGCCGTTGCGGTTGATGAATATTATGCCACTCAAAATGCGTCTATCATCAACGCGTGGCCGACCTCGGCTCTTTGGGAAATACGGCCGAAGCCGCGCCATCTGCACCTCAGTCAGCCAATAAAGATTGCTCATATTTTTCCCCACTAGTTTGGGGGGATGAATCACGCAGGCATAGCGACTTCAACCAGCTTTATGGGTCCTGAGCCTAAGGCTCTGGCAGTGGCACTGAGCCCGCCCAAAGTGGTTACCGCCAACCCCAGAAGGGCCGCGCGGAACATGGCAATGGAATTCATTTCCATTCCTTTCAAAATATACAGATGAGAACGTCGCGTGGAGACGCGGCGCATTGTTTAACTATTTGGGAATTTGCGAGAGACTGCGGCAACATGCAGACCGCACGCACAGATCTAAAGACACTCCACCTCGGCGGGGAACGCGACTTAAGGCTCAGCCGTTATTGCAACGTACGTGGCGGCGGGATCTCGGTCGTGGCGAAAATTCTGTAGGAGTTTATGTGTAGTGCTGGGTGGCTGACATCAAAGCGAATCGCCGAAGGTTGCGACAAAGTATAGGGATCGCAGGACGTACTCAGGCAGTGGCCTGCCATTGCTGCACATCCATCGCCACTCATCCCACTGGGAAGGCCACACATCGAAGCCGTGTGAACAGAAGCCATTTCACCGGATGTCAAACCAGCGGGTGCAGCACCCGCAGCATGCGTCATGAGCGAAGACAATGTCATTGTCAGCGCCAGCAGAAAAACCAGAATTGTTTTCCTCGCCTGTGTCATGTCATCCCGTTTAGATAAATCTTCAATGTCTTGAGCAGCTAACACAGCCAATCTCTCCTTAAAAGGCGTTTCCTGATGCAGTTCTACTGGCGCAAAGCGTTATGGATCGCGGTCGCGGCCACCGCACCTTGCCCCATTGCAAAAGCGATCTGATCAAGCCCCTCGACGATATCGCCGATGGCATAAAGACCGGCGACCGAGGTTTCCTGCTTGGCATCAACGACGACGCAACCAGATGCATTGCACTTGGCGCCGATAGATACGGGAAGATCAGAACGCGGGCTGGTGCCGAGGGCCACATAGAGCGTATCGAACAGATGCTGCTGGCCCGTCTCCACCTCGACCAGAACTTGAGTGTCTGTCAAAGACAGGCGGCGCATCGGCGACGCTAAAACTCCGATATCATCGGTGGCATGTGGCACGTACCCCTCGGGTGGAATGAGCGTCACATCATCGGAATAACTGCGAATAAAGCGGGCCTCTGCCAGCCCGTGTTCGCCATGCCCCAACACACCGATCTGTTTGCCGCGAACTTCATAAGCGTCACATATCGGGCAATAGCGGATAAGCCCGCGCGACAGACCGAGGTCATGATCCTGTTTTGAAAGTGGCGGGCCATGGTTGATCACGCCGGAGGCCAATATAACGGTCCGTGCAGTGGTGGTGCCATTTGCGGTCGTCACACGGAATGCGCCATCTGTTTTGGAAACCTCCAGCACCTCATCATTGATGATCTCTGCGCCATAAGTTTCAGCATGGGATTGCATCCGTCCAAGCAGGTCCTCGCCCGAAATGCCGTCAGGAAAGGGAGCAAGATTGTGCGTCGTGGGGATTTTCAGCGCCCGTCCTGCGCGCGCATCGAAGACCACGACCTCGCGCAGAAAGCGGGCAAGGTAAAGTGCGGCGGTAAGACCCGCTGGCCCGCCACCGATGATGAGGCAGTCTTTCATTTCGGTTATCCTATAAAAACTTGTTAAATTTGCCACATGATGCAGTTATCCCGGCAATAGCTGACTGAGTTGAAAGGCTGTGAACGCGCTTCCGGCCAACACAGCTCCGCCGATCACGAAAATGCCCCCGATCAACATTGCCACACCACTTGAGCGATCAAGCACAGCGATCTCCTCAGGTGGCGCGTTGAAATATGCGCGGCCCATTACCCGCGCATAGTAGAACAGCGACGCAACGGTATTGGCAGCTGCAACCACCGCGAGCCAAGTATAGCCTCCGTCTACCGTGGTCATGAACAGCGCCAATTTACCCAGAAATCCGACTGTTGGCGGAATGCCCACCAAAGAGAGGAAGGAGACCACCAGTACCGTCGCCACGAGCGGGCGCCGCTTGGCCAAGCCGTCGTAGTCGGCGATAGCCGTGCGCCCGCGTAGGTATGCCACGACCGCAAAAGCTGCGAGATTGCCTATCGCATAGCTGGCTATGAAGGCCAAAAGGGCGCTCAGCGCATCTGGGCTAAGCCCCAGAACGGTGACGGCCATCAATACGTAGCCTGCCTGTGCCACCGAGGACCAGCCGATTAGCCGACGGATATCATCCTGCCAAAACGCGGCCAGATTGCCCAAGGTCATTGTCGCTGCGGCTAAAATCGCGATCAGCGGGCGCAGGCCAAGAAATTCGGGGGGCACAAGCTGCACGAGGCGGGCCAATGCGATGGCCGCGCCGATCTTGGGCACGACCGTCAGGAATGCGGCTGAAGGGACTGGTGCGCCTTCGGCCACATCGGGCAACCATGCATGCGCGGGTACTGCGCCCAGTTTGAACGCGACGCCGGTTAGGGTTAGCGCAAATCCGACAAAGAGCAGCGGAGAAAGCCCAGTGCCGAGCCTTAATGAAGCGGCAATATCTGCGTATCCGGTGTTCCCCAAGAGTCCCAGCATTAAGGTGACCCCGGTAATCAGCAATGCGTTTGCCAGTGCTCCCATGAGGAAATATTTCATGCCAGCTTCGATGGACAGCGCCCAGTCGCGGTGCCACGCGGCCAGCGTGTAGCCGGTGACTGAAGACAGCAGCACCGCGATAGTGAGTTGTAACAGGTCTCCGGCACCGGCCATTGCCATGGCCCCAAGCGCACCAAGCAGGAGGATCGTGTAATATTCTCCATGGCGTGGATCGGTGCGGAACCAGCCCGGTGCCAGCAGAATACAAAAGGCCGTGCCCAGCAGGATCATCAATCGCGCCCAAAGGCTGGCTCCGTCCAGCGCCCAAGTTCCTGAAAAGGTGAACCGGGTTTCCCCCAATTGCCCCAGAACCGAAACAATGGCGACGGCAATGCCTGCGAGGGCGATGAATGCCGACCCGGCTTGCAATCGTCGGGGCGCAAAGGCCGCAAACAGCAGCGCCAACACTGCCGCCATGATGATCGCGATCTCAGGGGATACGTCGCCGATTGGCACCGGTCAGCTCCCTATTATGGCAGAGGAGGCGCTGCCGATCAGATCAAGCAACCAGCGCGGATAGATGCCGATCAGAATGACCAGCGCCACGATCGCTGCAAGAATGCTGCCTTCACGTAAGCTGACATCGGCAAACCCCTCGCGCGCTTTTGGCAGGTCACCAAAGAACACCTGTTGCAGCAACCGCAGAAAGAGTGCGGCAGTAATGAGAATGCCCAGCAGACCAATCGCAGCGATCACCGGAAAGACGGCAAAGGTGCCGACAAAGATCTGCACTTCCGCCACAAAACCGGCCAACCCCGGCAACCCGAGGCTGGCAAAAGCCGCAATCACGGCAGCGGCTGTCAGTCGAGGAGCCACTTTGGCCAGCCCGCCGTAAGCATCCATGTCATAGGTCCCACTGCGCGCCCAGAAGCCACCGGCAATCAAGAACAGCGCGCCGGTGATTAACCCGTGCGCTACCATTTCGACCACCGCACCGGTCAAAGCCATTTCGCGCGCGCCTTCTGCGCCGTTCAACAAGGCTCCTGCGGCGGCGATGCCCAAGACGGTATATCCCATATGATTGACCGAAGTGTAGGCGATGCGCCGTTTTAGGTCGGTTTGCCCCAAGGCGACGATGGCTCCCCATAGGATAGAAGCGAGTGCCACAATCGCCAGTGGCAATGCATAGTCGGCGAAGGTTTCGCGCATCATCTGAAAGGGGATCCGCACGAGCCCATAGGTCCCCATCTTCAGCAAGACGCCAGCGAGGATGGCCGACACCGGCCCCGGTGCCATGACGTGCGCAGGTGGCAACCATGTGTGAACCGGAAACAGGGGGGCCTTGACGGCAAACCCCAGAACGAAGCCCAAAAGGATCAAACCACCCCGCAAATCCATCCCTGCCAATGGCTGCGCAGCAATCAAGGCGCGCATGTCAAACGTGATTGGGTCAACTGTCAGCACCAGCCCGATAATCGCCAGCAAAATCGCGAGGGACCCCGCCAACGTGTAGATAAAGAACTTGAGCGCCGCACCTTGGGCGTCACCATGGCCCCACCGTCCAATTAGGAAGAACATCCCGACAAGGCTAAGATCAAAGAAGACATAGAAGATCAGTAAATCGAGGACCATGAATAGGCCCAGCGACACCGAATCCAGAAACAGAAACCATGCATAGTAGGCGCGGGGACGTTCAGGATTCTCCATCGGCCATGCGATGCAAGCGATAAAGAGGACGCCGCTCATCAACGAGAGCGCCAATGACATGCCATCCACGCCCACGCGCCAGAAGACACCGAGCGCGGGTATCCAAGGGGCCTCCGCATAGGCCTGAAAGGCAGGGGCCGCTGAGCTTGTGTCAAACTGGTACCAGACGATTAGAAGCAGCAAGAACGACAATGTCGAGGTTGCGACCGCGATGATGCGGGCAGTGGCATGGCCGAGACTGGGCAGAACGGTCAGAGCCAGGGCGCCCAGCATCGGGATTAGGATGGTGAGTGTCAGCATGTCATGCTCCTGCAGCGAGAATGGCGATCACGGCGATGACGCCGCCGATAATGTAAGCGTAATAGTGGTGCGAGAGCCCGGTTTGCAGGCGGCGAATGTCGCGGCCTAACATACCGGTCAGGCGCGCACTGCCTTTGGGTATGCCATCAGAGATCGTCTCCCCGAAACGATCGCTGACCTGAGCGAGCCAGTCGCCAAATGCAGCAGTGTTCCGAATACCCTGATCAACAACACGGTTGTCCATTTCCGCGATAAAAGCCGCCCCTTTGCGGCCCATGAAAGCGACCCCACGAGGCCCCGCGTCAATGAGAGTGTCGTCAATCCAAGCCGTTGTACGGGCAAGCGCATCAATGGGTCGCACAACGGCGATGGTGATCAACTTGGGCAGCCCGAGCCAATCTGAGGCGGCAGCAGTGGCACCGCTTGTTCCGAGCGTAGGGTGCCGCCGCACCAGATAGACGCCGCCCAAGACACCGGCGGCGACAAAGGCCAGCGAAAGGCCAAGCATCAAAGGGCTGCCTTTGGGGAGCGTCATGTCCAATAGGGCGGCAAGTGCCTCAGCCAGGGGCGGATACCACAGAAGGCTTGTTGTCAGCGTTAATGCAGCGAGGATACCCAGTCCGATGGTTTCCATCATGCCAGGCACTTCGATTGACCGCTCGTCATCGCCGCGCCAGCTAAATGCCAACAACAAGAAGCGCGTCGTATAGGCCGCGCTCAGTGCGCCGCCGAGCATCACTGCGATTGGCAGCCAATACCCAGTATGTTCAACCGCTTTAATGATCTCTTCTTTACTCCAACCACCTCCCGCAGGCGGCATCCCGGCAAGTCCGACTGCTGCTATAGCTGTAAGCCCCCCGACGATTGGCAGCGATTGGCCCAGCATCATTTTATCCAGGCGGTAGCTCCCCGCAGCATCGCCTGCGAGGCCCGCCGAAAGGAAAAGCGGCGCTTTGAATGTGGCGTGGACAATCAAGTGCAGCACCGCGATCCCCGGATACCCCGCGCCGACTGCAACGAACATAAATCCGAGTTGGGCCGAAGTGGACGCTGCAAGCAGCCGTTTGGCGTGGTTCTGCAAAACCCCGGTGACGCCACCCGCCAAAGCAGTGATCAACCCGATTAAGATCGCCGCGACGCTAAACCCGGGAGCGATGGACAAGGATGGCTCAAGCCGCGCGATGATATAGGCTCCGGCTGCCACCAGCGTCGCCGCATGGAGAAGCGCCGAGACCGAACTGGGGCCAGCCATCGCCCGAAACAGCCAGGGCGAGAAGGGAACCTGTCCGGCTTTCGAGGCCGCCGAAAGAAGGATTCCAAAGGCTACGATCCACTGAAACGTGCCTTCGAGCGTTGCGATACCGGCATAATCGAAAGACCCCGTGGCGGAGTAGAGCGCCATCGCCGCGGCAAAAAGTCCAAGGTCACCGAACCGCGTCATCACGAAAGCATAAAGGCCCGAACGCGGGTTTTCCATGTCGCGCCACTTGTGCGAGATCAGCGCCCAGGAACAGGCGCCAATTAGCTCCCAGCCGATAAGCAGCGTCAAAAGATCATCGGCGACGACAACCAATTCCATACCGCCTGTGAACAGGATCATGATGCCAATTAGCCGCCCCAGCCCACGCGCTTGTTCATGCTGTGTGGCGTGAAGGACAACAGCAAGTGCTATGGCGGGAACCATGAGAGCAACCGCCGCTGAGATCGGCGTGAGAGAGGCGGTAAGCCGGAGTGCATCCGACCAGATCAAGTACGCGGTCCAATCTTGTGTGACGGCAGCTAACGCCAAGACGAAAGTCCCGCCAAGCACGGCCACTGCCAACCCTCCAAGCCAGCCGCGCGACCGATTACCCATCACCGCGATTAACACGCCTGACAAAATCGGTAGAAGGGGGAGTAGCCAAAGCGTCATTCTTTCAGCGTCCCGAGCGCTTCAATCACATCCGCTTGGCGTTTGCGATAGACGGCAACAACCAGAGCAAAGCCGATTGCCAGTTCGACTGCCATCACCGCCATGATCAGGATCGCAAGCAATTGTCCCTCAGGCGCCCCTTCAAGGGTAAAGGCCCAAAACCCCACAGCCGCGAGTAGGGTGCCATTTAGCATCAGCTCCAAGCCCATCATCAGCATTACAAAGGATTTCTGTGATAACGCACCGAACAGACCGATGCCAAAGAGCGCCGACGCGACAATCAATATGGCCGTTAACGACATATCAATGCTCCTTCTTCGGCTTGGTGCCGTGGCCTTCATGCGGGTCCGGTGCTGGCTCTTGTTTGGGCTTCTTTGGATCGGCGCCTTCGGGGTCAGCGCCGGTTGTGTGTCCTACGTGACCCGTATGCCCTGCTGACAACGCCGGGTCGGCGTCGGCCATCTCGTGACCCATATGGCCAGTGCCTTGGCCGTCGTCCTTCTCGTCAGTCATCTTGTCATGACCACCATGACCACCATGCCCTCCGTGGCCACCGCCTTCCTCCACCTTGCGCCCCGCAGGTGTTCCGCCCGGATGAAGCCCTGGGGGGATAGCACCCTCGTCCGACACTCCAAACCGGCCACGGCGGCTCGATAAGATGACAGCGCCGAGCATGGTCGCCAATAGCGTTACCCCGGCGGTCTCGAATATCAGCATCGAGTTGCCCAGCAGGTTGATGCCCAGATCACGCATGGTATCCCGACCCGCAGGCAGGGGATTATGCGGTAGGTCAGTTGTGAGCACCGCGACTGTGAGGCCGATAAAAGCGACAATGCCCGCTCCTATCGACAGGCGGTATTGATGCACCATCTGCATCGGGTTCAGGCCTGCCGGGTTCATCATGAACATCACCATGAAAAGACCCATGACCATCATCTCGACCGCCATCATAAAGACCGTGGCGACGCCGATGTAATCGGCAGACATCAATAGCGCGATGGCACCGACACAGATGAACGAGACCATCAGCGCGAATGTTGCACGGATCATCGAGTCGACCCGAAAAACCCGCCAACCGCTCCAGATGGCGATCGCCGAGAGGAAATAGAAAGCAATATCCGTCATGCCAGCGCCACCAGTCCGGCCAGCAACAAGTCCAAGAAGGCAATTGGCAGCAGGACCTTCCAGATCAGCCCGAGCATCCGTGCTACGGGCATACGCGCCAGCAGATGAGACAGGGCGATAATGACAGCCATGATGGTTAGTGTTTTGAACGCGAGCCAGACAACTCCCGGAAGGACCGGGCCGAGATAGCCGCCCAGAAATGCCGAGGCGGCCACTGCAGAAAAGCCGACCAACATGGACAATCTTGCCACCTGCCAACCGGACCGATTAGCGCCTGAATCCTCAATCGACGTGCCGCCTGCAAGGTCAGCACTGTCGGCGTAGTCGAGTGGTCCGCGCAGCGTAAGTGACAATCCCAACAGTATGAAGAGGGGCAGCCCAAGCGGTTGGCGGATCACGTTCCATATGTCCTCTTGCGACGTCACGATAGCGCGTAGATCAAGCGACTCTGCAGGCAGTGCGGCGGCGATCAGGACAAACATGCTAAGCAGCATGATCGGCAGCCCAATAGCGACATAGCGATAGGCCCCGATCAGGGCGAGCGGGGAATTGGGTGCCCAGCCGTGCAAAAACACAAGCACAACCACGAGGGACTCGCACGCCCCCCACAGCACCACACTGGTTTCGAGGCCAATCACTGCAGACTGTGGTCCGAGCGGTACGACAGCGAGACCAATCGCACCGAGCGTCAGAAAACCCGAGATGGACAGGAACCAGTTCATTCTGTCTGGCGCCTCGGTCGAAATGCGTTGCCGAGACACTTCCGCCGCAGCGGTATAGAGCGGCGTTAGCAAACTGCCCCCAGTTCGTCCGGCCAGCCATCGGTAGAAAAACGTGTCCAGAACCGCAGCGATAAGCATGCCGACAGTCATGAATACGAGCATTATTATCAGGGTGAGGGCGACGCTCATGACATGTGCCCTGCATGGACGCCGTGATCCATGCCGCCCGCCATTGTATCGGGCTCGGGATCAGAGGTATTGGCGCAAATGGCGCGCAGCGATGCGTTGTCAAAGCTGTTCAAAACCAGCATGGCTTCGTGCCATTCCAGACCGATCAATAGATCATCAAGGCCTATTTGCTGGACGTGCAGGTTGAAAATGGGTCCTGAGGTGCCGGTCAGCAGATCAAAGCGCGTGCGTACGTCCGATCCGTCATGAGTGCGGCCCAACCCTTCGGGGATTGCTGCCCGCGCGCCCGATAAGCGGATCAGCCGTTTGACGGTCGCATTGCCGATGTTGGTGGCGCGTAACATCCGTTCGGCCAGTGTGGGCAGTCCCAGAAGATTGAGTAGAACCCAACCGCGTTGTTCTTGGGTTTCGAACGGCGGATGCGCAACCGCAACGTTCTGTATCGTGTCGCCTTGGAGAGTGAGGGTCAGGACGAGCCCGGGCGGGAACATGGGCAGAAAGGGACCGAAATCTGCTGTGTAGGCATCCAGCTCCAGCCCATCCCGCAAATCGGCGGCTGTCATCGCCATTGGCCTTCCATATGGCGTGCCGCCCATCATGCCTTTACCGCCCTGACCATGTGGCCCGACCCCGTGCCACTCGTTTGGCGGGGCATCGGGCAAAAAGTCAGGCTCGGTCTTGAGACTGCCAATTAGCAGATCTCCGTGAATTGCCCTCAACAAAACGCTGATGTTCGCTATTTCTTCTATTCTCGTCGCGCCTGACAACTCATTGCGAGAATGCCAGAGAGCGCTGGCGCGGGGGTGCGGCAACTGGTCATGCAGGCGGTGCAGTTGAGGTAGAAGAGCCTCTGGAACCGTGCCTACAACGAACAAGATCGCTGCGGCTCGCGGCGTCTCAACAACGCGCAATCCGGGGGCTTTAGCCAGCACGCTCGCGGCATCTGCAGGGGCACCCTCGCCAAAGGCTACAAACACCGGCACTTCGGCCAGCCCTGCCATTTTTGCAAGCCATCTCATTCCCACCGAAAAACACCCTCCCGCCAGCCATAGACGATCCCGACCGATAGAATGACCAAGAACATACCCATCTCTGCCAGCGCCTTGGGGCCTTCCTCTACGAAAACTACAGCCCAAGGATACATGAACATCATTTCCATCTCGAAGGCGACGAACAGCAGCGTCATTGTGTAGTACCGGATGTGGAAACGTTGCCATGCATGGGTCTCAGGATCACTGCCCCCGAGTATAGGGCGCTTCTGAGGATAGGTGCTTGGACCTGCAGCACCTGCGCGCAATGCTGCGGTGAACAGCATTGAGAATGCAAAGATCAAAATGATGGCGATCAATGTCGTCATGAATTTTGGTATCCCTTATGCCCAAGCAAGGTTACCTATCGGCGCGAACTATAAAAGCCTTCCTCCTGCTGGAGCCTTGCACTTTTTCTGAGGCCTGCGCGTCAAGTGGCTGTGACATCAAACAGTAGACCAGATCACAGGAAGGCTATCTTGCTGGCAAAATTCAGCCCTTTTCACCGTACCAGCTGTGGCGCCAGTCGATCATTTTGCCGATCTCTTGGGCCTGAGCATCGATAATGCTCCTCGAAAGCTTCTTGATGTCGCTGTTGGAACTCTGTTTCAGAGCGACCGCTGCCATTTCAATTGCAGAGGCATGGTGCGGCAGTTGTGAATCGATGAATGCTTTGTCGAAGGGTGCCTTTTTTGCGAGTTCTTCTGGGCTGTCCATCCCGAGCATGCTGCGCTCATGGGGATGGGTTTCCGTCGCGACTTCATCAGGGCCATCAAGGTATTCGATTATGCCATCAAGCGTTTCGATTTCTTTCTTCTGATCTTCGATCATGGTCTTTGCGAACTGGACGAGTTCGTTGTGCTCGCCTTTTTCCACCGCAACCTCGGCCATTGATACCGCCATCGCATGATGGGCGGACATCATATTGACGAACCGTAGATCGGAATATTCTCCATTGTGAACCAAATTTGCGGTCGCTTGGCACTGTGAAGTCATCATCGTTCTCCTTTGGTTAGTATTGGAAACGCGGAATAGCCGCTATGGTTCCGGTCGGATAAGTTGCGCCACGGGTACACGGGTAGAGGCCTATCTTTCCACCTCAGATTTTCGCTGAAGCATGTGCTTTTCAATAAAAGGCCAGAGAGCGAAGCACGGCGCACGGGGTTTGGCTGGAACATTATCAGACAGTCAGAGTTCTGGGTAAAAGATGCCTTTGAAGCCAGTTAGCCGGCTCAGCGCGCCATTAGAGAACGGAGCACCCGATGCCAAACGAACCAGACTACGCCAAAGAAAAGCGCCCGCCGCACCGCAAGCGGCATAATGCACAAGACGATCACGAGGGAGCCGCTCACAGTCCTGAAGAGTTCGATTCAAAGAATCCACAGAAAGTTCTCAAGGACGACGACCAAGCCGGGAGTGTGCGTAATTTTGTGCCCTGACGCCTTTAGTTACGCCATGGGAAAGCGTTCTTCGAACATGATGGCGAGTT
>NZ_JBIFFJ010000004.1:0-206494 GCF_043556915.1 Sulfitobacter sp. 1A15299
ACTCAGACGGACTGATCAGCTCGGCCGTCGAAAGCGCCCGGCCAGCCGCGAGTTACACCACGCTATGGGGCATGATCGCTTTCAGCGCAGCATTCTCAGCGTGTGCCTTATTCAACCGTTCCTCTCCTTCGAGCTTCGCGTGACCCAGGTCATCGAGCTCCGCTGCCAGATGATCTATCTCGGAGAGGAGGTCGCGGATTTGGGCGCGCTGGTTGGCGAGATCGACATTTTGGGCCGCCACGGTTGCTGCGGCGGTCGTCCTAAGGCCTTCCAGTTCTTGTCCCAAATGGACAAGCACCGCGGCCTCGACCGCGGCTCCGATCTCATTGACTGCGGCGCGACTTCCGTCGGGCAGCGCCGCGATCAGCCGTTCCCGGCGTTGGCGTTCCCGCTCTTCGAGAAGACGTTTTACTTCGTTGTCGAGGCTCTGCGCATTGATCCCGACTGCCACCCCCAGTTGGCCGCACATCGCTTTCTTGACGGTATCTCCGGTCGGCGCTCCGCTGGTTTGCTCGACCAATTCGATGCCTTTCAGCACCTGTGCTTCGGTGTATTTCGGGGGACGGCCGGTTCTCTTCTCGGTCATGTTTTTTCCTCGGGTGGTTTCGCAAAGCTTTTGCGAAAGTGGGTTTGTGAAAGTGGCAGTCATGGCTGCTATGAAGAAGATTGGCTCAATTGCCATGACCAGAAGAAATTTCTACCAGTTCAAGCAATTTCCGGCGTTAGATCTGGCCACAGGCTTCTGGCCATCGCGAGCGGCGCGCCGAGATCGTCGAGAATGATCGCGGGTACGGGCTTGCCCCCGGCAGGCCTCTTCAGCATGAGAGGCGTCATCTTCCAGGCATTCGCGGCCGCGACGCGCTGGCAGAGCGAAACCAAGCTCGATGTCGGCCGCCCCCGCCGGAAACGCTTGGCGCTGTCCTCGGATTCGAAGTCCCGCGGCAGGTCCGCTGTAAGGCCAGCCGCCGAAAGCCGGGTTCCACGAACAGGTCTTCCCATGGCGGCGCGCAAAGCATTCTCGATCCGGACAAACCCTTGCCAGTCCGGTTCATGCTCCAGACCCCGTTCAAGCGCGGAGAGCGTTGACAGGCGCGTGATAGGAAAATCTGGTAGTGGCATATTGCTCAGGATTACGACCCGTTTGGGGCGGGCCGGCGAGACAAGCCGGAGCCGGGCTATCGCTTGGAGCGTGGCGCATTCGCGAGACTGAGCGAGTATTGTCTGTGCGCGCGAGTCCGGATGCGCTCGCACCACCGCTTCCCGAAGCGAGCCGTCCGACATAAGCGCTTGTGAGCTGGCTTTCGGTAGAGGACCTGCATGCGGCATTACAGGTAGCGTATCTTGCGAGTACACTGCCCGCGCCGACGCCTCAATGTCAGCAGGAGCCAACTGAAGGCGTCCAATGATAACAATGCTCGCAAATCCCTCGAAGTCGTTGACGCCTTGGTTCTTTGGCCCAAACCAGCGTGGCACTGCGCCCAAAAGCGGCTGCCTGAGGCCCCCGTCGTCGTCCTTCAAGACCGGCTGGCCGAGGTCACCGTGCAATGCCGCAAGAACCGATTTTGTCGCAACGACAAGCACGCCGTCACCCCCGGCCCTATCGATTTCACACTCGAGGATATTGAGAACCGCCGCTCGCCTATCAGCCCCTTTTTCCGGATGTAACAGCCAGCTGTTTGACAGGGTCAGATCAGAGACTTGCACGATGTCGGCAACAGGCGGCGACTGAATCGAGACGAACGCCGCAGAGTGCGCGATGCGTTCGGTAATATCGGGATCGGCATCGGCATCAAGAAAAAGAACTGGAGCATCTCGATCGATTTCAGCAATGCTCGCTGACTGTATTACACGCTGGGATCCTCGTTCTGTCGTCAGGTCGCGCAACTTGAGGCCGACACAATGGCCTGCCTCCTTCTCAGCAAGGCGTTTGAAAATTCGCTGCTGTTTTTGCGAATTAATGAAGGACTTTTTGTCGAATGTCCCCAAGCGAAACTCGACCGCTTCGGTGGATTGCCAGGGGCCGAGTTCGAGGGAGCACCGCGCCTGGCTCTCCGCTTGCGAGAGACTTTGCAACTCCATTGTATCGATCCCTGAGCTCCTAAGGTGGTCGTGAAGCGGCAGGTTGCGTTGTAGTCCGTCCACAATTGCAGCCTTGGCACGAGAAAGAGCGCCATGAAGGTTTTCCGGATAGGATTTCGCGGGCGCGCGCATGAAATCGTCAATTGCGAGCTGCGAAGTGCGGGCCAATGTAGGCCAGACTTTCTCGTCGATCACTCGGAGGACGACGCGGTAGTCCCGGTCGATCGGTGGATCAACTGTCAAATAAGCGTGCGACAGGAAGGTGATGTGGGTCCCTTGGACATCCTTTTGTTCGAGGTACGGGCATCCTAAAGCGCAAGGCGACTGAACGAAGTTCCCGTCCGGGTCCAGACCGCGGCAGAGCACACGGGTCACAGACGGCACAAATGCAGAAATTTCCTTCGCGATCTCGGCACGCTCGCACATCTTCTTCTCAAGGTCGTCGGGGCGCTGAGCGTCGCGCCCCCGGATCACTCGAGAGGGCAACCCGGGCGCAAGGGCGCTGAAGTCGGCATGGGCGCGTGTAGCGAGGTCGAGCGTTGGGACGTAGATTAGTACATGGCCTTGGGCCAAAAGCTCCTTGCCGTAGCGCGCGATGGCGCGCAGCGCCGTCGCGGTTTTGCCGAGGCCGGCCGTGACCCGCATTGCAAGTGCGGCGTCCGGCTCTGCGGTCCCGTCTGCTGCCGCTTTCACAAACCGATTGATTTCCTGATCAAGCTGCGCTCTTGCCTCGACAGGTGTCGACCACCGTGGGACCCGGAGCGCTATTCCAGGTTGTTTTTTATGTTTCATCTGCATCCTCCATTTCAGAGGAAATGGGCGCAGAAGCTGTCGTGAAGAAACTCACACAATCACGACTGCGTGATTGATGGCGCATCGGCAATTGTGCCGCGCCTCAATTAAGATTCCAAATTGAGACATGGCACCTTTGTTCGTAGCGTTCCCGCATTTCAGCATCGCGCACCCGGGGACTAATTACTTCTCAGCAATAACCTGAGGAGGAAAATATGCTTTCAGTCGAGGATGTGGCCAGACACTTCGGTCTGCGCCCAGATACAGTCCGGCGCAAAATCCGGACGGGAGAAATTGATGCGATCCGCATCGGCAGGGTCTATCGCTTGGCGTGGCCGGATGTGTGGGCCTGTGAGGACGGACCCATGCCGAAACGTGCGCGGTTTCCGCGCTATCAGGATGACTTGATCTGCAAGAAGACGATCGCCGCGGCGCTCCGGGTCAGTGTGCGCACTGTCGAGCGATGGATCGCTGACGGGCTGCCGACGCGTAACGTATTCGAAACGGTGCGCTGCAACCCCCATGACGTGACGGATTGGTTGAAGCTCCGGGGGGTCGAATTGCCTATCGGATGGTGGACGTGACCTCGCCAATCTTTCGCACGGATGGGGTAGGGCTCATCCCGACACAGGCGGGATTGCTTCGCCTGTTGCACATCCGTCCCCAAACATAAATCGGCGTGATGTTTGGGGGCGACCCTGCGAAACGCGGGAAAATCACGACGGACTGTGCGAAACGCCCCGCCAGGCGCGATCTCCTGAAAGGACCAATCCCGGTCCGCGCATCGGCACCCGCCAGCCGCCTTTTGTCATGAAGGCGGCCCGCCGGGTCCCGAATCTGGAGATCGAAGAAATGAAGCACGACATAACACTGACCAATACCGCGAGCGCGACGTTCGCCGACTTTCTGGAATGGGCGAAGCAAACTTGCGTAAGCCGAGATACGATCTACGAGATCGAAAAGGTTGCCGCACGGCTCGACATGACCGATGAGGAAGTGGATCTGATCCCGGCCGACCTCGCCTATTTCGAAAAGGTCATCGCCATGTCGCCCTACGGCGCGGTTTCGCGGTCGAAGTACCTCGAAACTGCCCGCAACCGGGGCAATTCGCGTGTTCGCAGTGCCCTGAAACGGTTTCTCGCGGCCCGCGGGCAGCAGACCCAGGACGCGACCATCCGCGCCAGTTACGACCGGGCGATCGGGTTCATTGTCGACAACGAAGGCTTCGTCGATCGCGGGGCTCTCTTTACCACGAACACACATCGACCATTTCTGCTGGTCAGGGCGCGGGCGCAGGTCGGCCTGTCTGGTCTCACTCAGGCCGAATTCGACCGGCTTTGGCGTGATGCGACGCCGGAGGGTCGCAAGTCGCTCAGAAATTTTGCGCAACGCGTTGGCGAGCTCCGGCGCGGCCATAACCGCTGGCCGGCGCTTGCGGATCTGCTGCCGCGTCAGGACTTTGTCGTGCCGGTTGCGTCAGACCGGGCCCGTCGAATCCTTTGGCAATCTTTGCCAGCGTCATTTCAGGCAGATGCCGAGGAGGTGTTTCGCCAGACCCTGCGCCAACCTGCCGATCTGAAAACCTGGGCAAGAGAGCAGCTGCGCCTCGGTCGCCCAGCGGTCGAAATCGATAAGGAGATTGCCCAGCGCGTCGGTAAGCAGAAGCGCCCCCCGACAAACATCGATTCCGCACTCGCCGGCTATCGGCAAGCGACAACCTGGCTGCTGCGCGAAAGCTACCCGCCTGACGCCGGGTTCGCTGGTCTTGCAACACTGCGCGATCTCTTCACAACTGATGCACTGGAGGCGGCCTGCGATGCGCAAATCGCCCGAAGCGCAGCGGCCGTGACGCTCAAGGATGCCGACGAAAGTTCGACGCTTTGGTCACGCTTTACCAATCTCACAACGGTCGCGCGCCATGGACTGCGTGATCCCGAGATCTTGGCCCGGCTCAAACTCGTCAGCATGTTTTATTCTGACTACGTCCTTTCGCCAACAGAGATGACCGCCGACGCGGAGGCAATCTGCGACCGGCTGCGCAAGTCGCCGCATCTTGCGGCTGCATTCGTGAACGCTCCGGCCCGCCTTGGCGCCATCGCCACCGAGGCTTTAAATACAGCGACGACCGGCTTCGCAACGGAGCGCGGGTTGCGGCTCTCCGCTTGTGCGGCCAGCTATGCCGTACAGGTCAGCCGGGCGCTGCGGCCCGCCAACCTGTTCATGATCCGCCGCAAGGCGACGCGCGGATGCCCTCGAAATCTCACCTGGATCGTGGAGAGGGAGCATGCCGAGATCCGGTTTTCGGGCGGAGAGGTCAAGAATGGCCAGACCGTGATCGTCAACGTGTACGGCGAGGACGCCCGCATTCTCTGGGACTGGGACCAGGTTTACCGTCCGGAACTCATGAAGATACGTTGCATCAAGTCGTCGCCCTATCTCTTCCCGGGCGCTGCCGGCCCACGATTGCGCAAATCGGCACTGAATTTGCCGACCGGGTGCATGTCCGTCGCGTCGATCATGGAGCTCTGGGATCTCGGGGACCGACAGCTCGGCCTCGGCCTGACGCCACATCAATGCCGCCACGCGCTTGCGACGCTAATGTTGGCCGTCAGACCAGGCGATTTCGCAGGTGTGGCTTCCGTTCTCGCCAACACCGAACAAGTCGCGCGGCGCCACTACGGCAAGGACAGCGGTGAGGCGGCGGCCGTGGCCGTGCGCGAGTCTTTGCTCGCGCGGCACCCCGATATCTTTGCGCGCATGCAACGGAGGACATGATATGAAGACCGATCTCTCTATGGTTCTCAAAGATGCGCCGGCAGCCGTGCGGTCGGCGATGACAGACGACGCGCAGGATCTCGCGCCAGGCGCGGCGCATGTCATGGGTCGGTTCTGGTCTGCGGTCCGTGCGGGCAAGGGTAACCTGTCGATGCCTCCCGCGGAAGCTTACCGCGCGGCCGCCGCATCGGAGTCGACGTTTCGGTGTCTAATGCGCACTATGGCGGCATATGCTCCGCACGTATCCACCGCGCCGGCGAAGCTCGTCAGCGACGAATGGTATGCCCGACGGAAGAAACCGCCGGCGAAGGCGGCCCCGAAGCCGGTTGAGCCCTTCGGAGCAAACTGGCCCGCATCCTGGCGGCAGATGAAACCGAAACTCGATGCTGCGCCAATATTGGTTAGCACACGGGAGCGCTACTTCGCCAACATTGACCGGTGCGCCGCGGTTGTCACTGAGGGCTTGGCTTCGGACACGCACGGATTCATCTCAGCCTGCGAGTTGGCGGACGCGTTTCTATTCCATGCCGACGAAAGCCTACGCGTGAAGGCTGTGACGGCCGCAAATTACATCTATGGTCTGATTGCTCTGGGCGTCAGGGGTGGCGTGGCGGAAGAGAGCTTGACCGCCATGCGGGTCATCTGGCGAGACCTGCGGGATCAAGCCGCGCTTGATGAAAAGAACAAGTATGAGCGGCTCTCCGATCTGTTGGAGCGAGGAGGATATGCCCATGTGGCGGACAGGATTGGTGAACTCAGAACACGCGCTCAAGATCTACCGGCACACAGCGCCGCCCGCCGCCGCTGCATGCAGCAGGCGGTCGTCTGCGCTGTCATTCTCAACAAGCCGCCGCGCAAAGGCGATGTCGTATCGTGGCGGTTCGGCGAAGAACTCATCCGTGACATCGATGGGACCTGGCGCGCCGAGTGGGAGCAAGAAAAGACAGGAGGCGCGACGGAAACAGGTGGGATGTGGCCAGAGATCTGCGACATCCTCGATGAGTGGATTCTCGGCGGCCGTCCCGATCGCCTTGTACACATTCGCTACAACGAACTCATCGGGCGGAACTGGCTGTCGCACGATGGCACGGCGCTCCATCGCAACCTTCCAACCGAGTTGACCAAGGCTGCGATCGGAGTGCCGTCCCACGACCTGAGGACTCTGGCCGCAGATTACATGCGACGTTATGATCCGGCTCACGCCGCTGATATCATAGCCACGCACCTTGGGCATGCCGACCGAAAGTCGACCGAGAACTATCGCGCCGAGTGTGATGGGGCGGCGGGTCAGGCGATCTGGCAAGAGTCGCGAGCGACCATCGCGACGCAGGCAGGAATTTCAACCGACAAGCGCAAGGCGAGAAACCGGGCGGTGAGAAGAAGTCTATGAGATCAGCACGGGATGAATTGACGCCGCATTCAAGCATGATTCTCGGCTGCTGATCTTGCCTGTCGAAGTCGCCTGCCTTCGCGACAATGAGATTAAGACAAGGCGTGGCAACATTCCTGCCTGCCGCGCTCCTTCTTGCGAGAGCGCGGCAGGCAGGAATGCAGTGCCTGAAATAGATAGAAAAGGCGCCGGCCATGAAACTGCTGCTATGGGAACGTCGGCGAATCTACTCCTTGGGAATCGAAAAGAGGGCTTTCCCAGGGGCCTTGATCGCCGCGAATGGCGTCGTAACTTGGAGGTATTTTTTGACAATTCAATCAGTTCTCGTCCGCAGTGCGAGCGATGACCCCGCGCTCGAGCTCACCAATAGTTTCTTCCATAGACACGGTGAAGCGATGCTGAACGCTGCTGCATTGCTCGGCGGACCGGGGGCGCATCGCCGCTGTCTGCGGCTTTTCGTGAATATTGAAAAAGCCACTGTTTTTTCTAAGGCGCTCTAACATGAACTTGTATGGCTTCACCGCCTAATCATGCTTGATTTCGTCGGCGATCCGGAGCGCGAGGAAACCGCGCGCTTCATCGCGCTTGATATTCTGGATTTGCGTGTTGAGGAGATTTGCCTCAAGGCGGACCGTCTCTTTGATCTTCTCGTCGCGATCGCCGACGAGCATCCGGACTGCAATGTCGTTCAGCGCGAGATTTTCGATCTCTCGGCAGCATGACACCTCCGCCGGCCATTTGGCCGGCGTCTTGAAGCCCTGGCATTCCGCCACGGCGAGACCGGAGTTGGTCATGAAGAACATTTTCCACACGATGCCCCTCGAAGAACTCTGCGCGCGATCGCTTGAAAAGATCAAAAATGTCAGCGGCGCGGCAACGTCGGCGGAGATTGCAGGGACAAGCGAAAGGCAGAACGCGATCCGAAGAGCCATGGACAGCATTTCCGAAGAGAGACTGCTTTGCCAGAATGGGTCCGCAGAACTCGATCTCGTAATGTCGATCCTCGACTGCGAGCTTGATCAAGAAACCCAGGAGATTGTACCGGTCTTTCACGGCCGCAACGATCCAGAAGAGGGCGCGATCGGCACCGTCGTAAACGAGCGGGTTCTGACCCCGCGCGGTGAGCAGATCGCCCAATGTCTCGGCAATCTGCGCATCCTTTGCGAAATGCTGCAAGTATTGCAGCATCGCTTTGCTGCAGAGCGCATCGTCAACCGGCGCTTCGGTGGTTGACGTTAAAACCTACTGGCGCCCCGGCCGAGGCACAAGATGTGCCAAGGCCGAGGCCGTGGGCGGGATCTCAAGCGCGCTCAATATCGCTTTCGCAGCGGAACGAGATAGCCGGACGCGGTCCGGTTTTGCCGCCAAGACCGGGACTTTGTTGACCGACATGCTCGGGAATTGCTACCCGACGACCAGCAACCCGAGTTCCTGCTTGGGGCGACGAGCGACAGTATGGTCCTCATCGAACGGACGCCGGATCATTGGCAGGGTCGATCATGACCCAGGCACGCAGACGTGCGGGCAAAAAAGATCGCGTCTCTTTCCCCGAAAAACACTGTGGTTGCTGTCTCGGAGTTATTGAGATGTGAGTTCTGCTGCGGCGAGCAGCAGTGGGCGGATCAACTCGGCGTATTCCGTGACAGTTGCTACCTATATCTATTGCTATGACTGGCTATGGCCATCGAATTTTGGAGCTCGGACGACGCGTAAATATCGGGATAGGCACCTATATGGAGGTTTCTGGGGGGCTTTTAGAGCATATATTGCGGAGAACACGGTCCCTGAAATTTCTTCTGGCTCCATGTTCGGTTTTTTTGGGCTGTTTCGGGGGTTTTGGACAAGCATCCTGATGGGCTGCCAGAGGTCCGATTTTGCGCTCTTTTTTCAGGGCCAGCTTTTTTCCGGAAAATTCGCGAAGGTATTGCGACTGTCACCCAATCTTTCTACTGAGGGCATGAAAAAAGCGAATCAATGCATGAGGGAGGGCCTGCGCTCAGGGCCGTAAGGTTTAGCGAGAAAGACAGCCGCGCTGGTGATTGGTGATGAGGCGGGTGTCGCATCGCGCTTGCTCTGGAACGAGGAACATTTCTTGCGGCGTCGCGCTGAACATCATCTTAAGAACTGTCGAAGCATCGACACCCATCTCGACAAGGTAGTCAAAAATGTCTTGGTATACCGGCGCCGCGGGCGGTAGGGCCACGCCGTAGGCGGAGACCTGATGTAAGCCCAGTTCCTCGAAAGGCCACCACATGAAGCGCACCGTGCCACCTGCGACGGCCAGTGGACAGGCTGAGTAACATCCGTTGACGACCTCAGTTTCCAGGCCCGCATCACGGATCAGACGCCCTGCTCGAAGAGCCTCATAGACCGCACCGCCGCCAGAACCGAGCGAGATAACTTTTGCCTCCGGATTTTCCATGATGGCGCTCGCCACGGAGTCGGAGAAGCCAGGAGTGATGTCGCCATGAATCATGATAGCGCGCCGTTCTGGGTCGAAGTTAACCTCATGACCGCGCGTGACCGCGACATACAATGTTGTTGGGATGTTGTGTCTCCCAACACAATCAAGGTTCCAAATCCGTCTCCGCGTATCGACGTCGATGTCGGAGTGGTAGCGTGCAGCGATAACCCAGTTTCCGAGCGATGTGGCAGCGATGGCAAATTCTCGGCCTGACGCATCAGGCTTGGGCTGCGGTGGCTCGAGGTGTGTAATGGCATCCGCATGACCGACCATGCGGCCGAGGATCGCACAGAGGTGCATCTCGACATCGACCTCGTTGAAGGCGGTACCGAGAAATTCGGTAAAGCCTTTCTCACGTGAGATTTCCCAGAACCGGTCTGACATGGCCTCAACGTCCGCAATGGCGTGTTCCCAACTCTTGGCAATCGAGTTTGTCGCCGAGAGTGCCATGGCCCCCAAAAAAAGGAGTATTGCAAAACCCTGTTGCCGCATGAAGTTTGTCCTTCTTGATGCTTTTGAAAGGAGCTTATCAAGCAATCAAGACAAACGTGAGGTGAAGTCAGTTTTCATTGCGGTATGGACTTCTCCGTAAGGCCTGCTTCCAGTTACCGGAAACCAGAGCTGACATGTTATGTGTCTGAGGTATTGGGCTCGGCCCCAGTGGATCCTCAAACCGAACAAATTACCCATCGTTGCGATACGGGAGAGAGGCCGCGCAGAGTGTCAGTCAGGCCTGCCAGACCTCCGAAAAGGCCGGCAAAGAAGCAGTCGGATAGCGCGAGCATATCAGCTGAGATTTGGCCAATGGGGATGAAGGTCGTCGATAATGAATTCGTGGTGGTGAACTTTGCTTCGCTTTCCCTGAAGATGAGGGTGGCTCGCAGGCAGGTCTGGGTGGCTATGCGTCAGATTGTTCGACATACCAGCAGGCCAGAACCGCAGCGCCATGCCAATGCCGACAGTCGCAACGATGGCCAAGACCAGAAGTGTGGGCACTGTCCCGTATGTGGTCATCAGCCAGCCTGCGAGAGGATAGGTGAGGAGCCAGCAGGCGTGGGAAAGCGCGAATTGCGCTGCGAAAATTGCTGGCCGGTCTTCGGGATGAGCGGAGCGGCGCAGAAGACGGCCAGATGGGGTTAATACGGCTGAGTTACCCAAACCGATCACCAGCCAGACAGCTAACAGCAATGGCCAACTTAATCCTATAGATATGACCAAGACCGCAATGGTGAACAGCGCCGCGACCATGAGCCAAGCGCCTGTCAGCATCACTGGCCTGTCGGGGAATCTGTCCAGCAGCTTCGGCAGGGCAAGTGCCGAGATCATGCTGCCCGCCCCGAAAGCGAACATGCTCCAAGCCAAGGCAGTATCGTCCAGCCCGAGCTGCCCACGCACCAGAACGACCGTGTTGACCAGAACCATGGCCCCCGCGCTCGACACGGCCAAGCTGAGGCCCAGCAGGCCACGTAGGCGCGGTGTAGCGAGGTAGATGCGAATGCCTCTTGTGGTGCGGTCATACACCCTGCGTGGCTCTGCGGCCTTGGGACTGGGCAAGATGACCGAGATCACCAGCAGGGCCGAGGCCACGAAGCCTGCGACCGTTCCCAAAAACAGAGCGTTGTAGCTCATCACCGCCAGCAGCACGGCGGCCAGCGCGGGCGAGATAATGTTCTCCAGATCATAGGCCAGCCTTGAGAGCGATAGCGCGCGGGTATAGCGATCTTCTTCCGGAAGAACGTCCGGGATAGTCGCTTGAAATGTTGGCGTGAAGGCGGCAGAGGCCGATTGGAGCAGGAAGATTAGGACATAGACCTGCCAGACCTCGGTTACGAAAGGCAGAGCCAGCGCCACTGCCGCGCGCAGAAGGTCCAGCGAGACCAACATCGCGCGGCGCGGCACACGGTCGGTAAAGGCACCAGCGATCGGAGCAATGCCGACATATGCCACCATTTTGATGGTAAAAATGGTGCCGAGCACCATCGCGGCCTGGTCTCCGGACAGGTCGTAGGCCAAAAGGCCAAGCGCCATCGTCGCCAATCCGGTCCCAAGAAGTGCTACGACTTGGGCCAGAAAGAGATGCCGGTAAGTGCGATCCAAAAGAACAGCCAGCATATATCTCTCAAAGATAGCGGGTGATGGTTTTGAGCTCGGCGCGGTCGCTGGCGGAGCCGTCGACTTCAAGACAATGATCGATGTGATCGTGGATTAGAATTCGCTTCGCGTTGGTCACCGCCTTCTCGACAGCTTGAAGCTGCTGCGCAACATCAACGCAGGGCTTGCCTTCCTCTAACATTGCGATAACCGCTCGCAGGTGCCCATCGGCACGTTTCAGCCGGGCAATGAGGGCAGGATGACTTGCATGAGTGTGTATGTCAGACATACTAAGACCGTATCCCCCTCGGGGGGATAGAGCAAGATGGCGAAGCCACCCAGAATGATAGGCAAGAGGCAGATAGCACGAATGCAGTTTTTGCGGACAACCGGACAAGCCGCTTTCGCGATGCTTCTCTGCGTGGCCGTGCTGCTCTGGTCCGTCGTGCCGACGTCTTCGCATGTCCCTGCTGTGCTGGATGTTCTCCAAGAACATGAGCAGATGGTCTTAGATCATGGGCATTCTCATGGTTTGGAAGAAGACCTCGCATGGGCCATGCACGGCCATAGTCACGACAGTGCGGACCATGACCATAGCCAAGCCGTGGTGCTGGCTCATGAGCCGAATATCCGGCCTGTTGAGGTTGTCCGGGCTGCGTGGCGCCTAAGTGCCGCTTCGGCAAATACCTCAAGGGTGTATTCGATCGAAAGACCTCCGCGCGCGTGATCCCCAGTGCCATGTCGGCACTCTCATTCCGATCACAACCTTATTTGCGGAGTTCACTTCATGAACACAGTCCAACGGGGCTGGACCGATCTTGGCACACGCCGGGTCGCGATCTTGTCCCTCATCACGATCACTTTGCTCATCCTGAGCGCAGGCCATGCCTTGGCTCATAATGTCACCCCCGGTGACGCGGGGTATATCCAAGAGATATGGGGGGTGAACATCATTCCCTTTATGTATCTCGGCGCCAAACACATGGTGACGGGTTACGACCATATCCTGTTCCTGCTGGGTGTCGTCTTCTTCCTCTACAAAATGAAAGACGTCGGCATTTACGTCAGTATTTTCGCCGTGGGGCATTCGACCACGATGCTGGCGGGGGTCTGGTTCGGCTGGGGCGTCAACGCCTATATCGTTGACGCAATCATTGGCCTTTCAGTGGTCTATAAGGCGCTCGACAACCTTGGGGCCTATCAACGCTGGTTCGGTGTGCAGCCTAATACAAAGGCTGCAACACTGATCTTCGGCTTTTTCCACGGGACCGGCCTCGCGACCAAGATCCTCGACTACGATATCGCTTCGGATGGCCTTCTGGCCAACCTTCTGGCGTTCAACGTTGGCGTCGAACTGGGCCAATTGATGGCGCTCGGCGTCATCCTTATCGTCATGGGGTTTTGGCGAAAGTCATCCAACTTCTTCCGCCAAGCTTACACCGCCAACGTCGTTATGATGTCCATGGGGTTCATCCTGATGGGCTTGCAAATCACTGGCTACTTCGTAGCAACCTGAAGATTAGGAGACCAATATGTTCAATGCAGAGAAACCAAGCCCCGACGAGCTTCCCTCCTCCCGCCAACTGCTCCGCTCCACAGCAATTGCCGCAGCCAGCGCAGTCGCTATCCTCGTGACCGTTGTGCTACCGGCCGAATATGACATCGACCCGACCGGGATCGGTGGCGTGCTTGGCCTTTCGGAGATGGGTGAGATCAAAGCGCAGCTTGCCGCAGAGGCCGAGGCCGATCGCCTCATGGAGTTGGAAGCCCAGCAAGAAGCGCTGCGCGGCCAGCAAGAGTCGAGCCTGTTGAATGACTTCCTCGGCATCTTTGTCGGCGCAGCCTATGCCCAGGAAGTGACAGCCGAGCCAGTAGAGGAATGGCGTGACGAGATCACGTTCACTCTTGCACCAGGTGATACCGCAGAATGGAAACTTGTCATGGAAGAGGGGCAAGTGGCTGAGTTCGTTATGCTGGTCGAAGGCGGTCGGGTGAACTTCGACCTGCACGGCCATGGTTCTGGCCAATCAGAGACCTATGAAAAGGGCCGCGGCTCTACTGGTGCTGAAGGTGAGATCAATGCGTCCTTCGCTGGCGAACACGGTTGGTTCTGGCGGAACCGCGACAATGAGGACGTAACCGTAACCGTCAAGGTGCGCGGCGAATACGCTGAGCTCAAAGACGCAAGCTGAAGATTTGGTTGCCAGCGTATGTAATGGATGCGCTGGCAACTATTATTGGTGGCGACTTCGAGCTCTGGCCTGTGCAAACGCCATGCTATAATTGCGAAAGCTTCAAGTTCTACGTGGTCAATGAGGGCTCAGAGTGGACATTGCACCTCGAGCCTCCTCCTGGGAGATAAAGGCATCCGTTGGCAGCCAGCCTGTGCTATACATAGTTGGCGTTTCGCTGGCATCTCATCGCGTACATGATGTGACCTGCCCCCCTTTGCGTACGGGGGCCGCAGACGCTACATCAATATAGATGCCGACGATCCAGCACGCCGCTAATAACGGGCAAGGAGATAAAAGACGATGCTCGCCGCATCCAAGGTCCTCGCAACTGTGAATGCTCCCTACAGTGCAAACCTTTCTGCATCCCAGCTCGGCTGCGCAATCTCGGATTTTAGCGCCGCTCAGTCTGCAATGGGCCCCGCTTTTTCCTTCTTCTCTGAAGTCCCTCTCGAACTTCAGATGTCATTTGTTGCAGAGTTGAACCTCTCGCACCACAAAGTACAGCAAGTCGCTAAGCACTTTCAGTCGCTTTGCCCGTTTCCTTTGGCATACGCTGCTGTCACCCTCTCAACACTTAATGCGAGCGATAGGGATCCCGGCTTCTTCGAGTAAGTGGTACGGGGCATTTCGAACCGCTGCATCGACGTCGATTATTTTTTTTGGCTTCTCTCGCGTGAGCCATAGAGCGAGCAAGCTCGCCACGATGATCCCTGAGCTGATGAAAATCAGCGAGATTTCAACAAGCAAGATTGATGAGATGCTATCCATTAATTCCTCCTTCAGAGAGCACTCTCATTTTTACGGAGAGGGTCTGACGCAGACCGTAGCATAGATTGCGGAGACGCGGGCAACGAAAGACAGACAGAGTGATCTGGGGTTCGACAGATGTTGGCAGCTGCCAACATCAATCATCTTGTACGCCAAACCTTGAGAAAGTTAGACATGATGGATGTCGATGCATGTGCCCCACCGCCTGAAGGAAGTCTGGAACCAAAGGAGCATTCCGGTGGCCCTTCGCCGTGATGGGAAGGGTGAGCAGGTGAGGGTGAGGTTGCCCTATGCTGAAGACAACTACGCTTGGCTTCGAGACGGCCGTCGACTTCGCCCCAACTGGAATGCGAGCCTGGCATGCTGGGAAGTGCCCAAAGCTTGGTTCAATGACCTTGTAAACCGAAGCCTGCGCCGTTGGGGACGTATCTATGTCATCCAACCTTATCGAGAGCAGGAGATCTGTGCGCCCGCCTGTATGAATGCAACAGGTCATGAGTGCCAATGCTCCTGTATGGGAGCAAACCACGGGCAGGGTGACGATGGCGGTTGGTTTTCAACAGATGATGCGTTTGCAGCCCGTTGGGGTGACCGCGAGCTTGCATGTCGATTGATGACTGCTCGAGCTGAGTAACAGGGTTATCAGAGAAATCTAAGTGCCAGCAGGCATACCAGCTTCTGCATCGTAATTCGAAGATTTGCCACTGATGATTGTGGTGACATAGTCTGAAGGCTCCACTTGCAACGCGAGCCTTCCTCTAAGCGCTGCAAGTCAAAGGTCGGCTACTTTTGCGCCTGTTAAGCGACATACGGCGACCTGTTTAGAGCCCATGGTACCGACTGCGCCAAGAGACCTGGTTTAGGTTTTGCTCCTTAACAACCCAACTGATTCAGACCCATTAGAGAGAGCAAAAAGTAGGGTAAAACTTTTTACCTTGACATCCTCTGAGGTTTAAGGCATTTAACCCTTGCACACCGTCAATTTTTTGGAGGAATGGGATTTGAGTAAAACAGAGTATAACGTAAAGCTGAGGGAGGCGGCCGCCCGAGCCCTAAGGGAAAAAGGATACACTGTTGAGGATGTATCTTCGGGATCAGGGGTTCCTAAGCTCTCGAGGCTGGAAATCTCAAACGAGCACGGAAAGCTGACCTGTGCCGTTAAGATCACCACCTACACCCAGGGCCGCATCTCATTTACTCGCAATTCTGACGGGACCTATAAGGTGCTTAGCGACAGCGACCGGGTAATCTATGCCTGTCCCGCTCTGGAAAACGAGGCAGAGGCATTCATTGCGATGTTCGATGCGGAAACCTTGAAGCACGCATTTGATGCCAATTTCGACGTTCGCAAGGGCACAGACCAGGAAGAACTGCCAATGTGGCTCAGCCCTGAGCTTGAAGAAGGGCGCAGGTTTGTGGGGTCGGGCTTTAAGGACAAGGCCCTTTGGTCTGAAGTAAGGTCATTGTCGGAGATGGTTGGTGGAGCTGTAACAGGGGAGCAACCTACGACATCGCCACACCCTGCAGCTGAGGAAGGTGAAAGGACCATGGGTATCATGGATCAGATCAAAATGATGCTCTCTGAGCATATGGGGGTACATCCAGATCAACTCGAAGTCGATGTTCGGGTTAAACTGTAAGTAGACAGAACACAGGCCCATATTTTTCGCTGGTGATTGAAATCGGGGATTAATTGATCATGCACACCCAAGATATCGGACAAACAGCGGAAGTTACCGCTCTCACTACTGCCAAGGGGCGCGAGCCTTTCGAGTTTACCGGCGAATTGCTCGCGTGGGCCTCGAAGCGTACGGAAGGCCGCTTCGGTGATAACTCTCCGACTGCCACGCTTCGGCTCTACAAGAACGTATCTGAGCGCGTGAAGCCCGCCCGGCGCTATGTGCTCGCCTTCGAGAAGATGGAAGCTGACGGGACGCTGATCATGGCATCCTACAGAACCTTCCCGAGCCTCGAGAAGATGGCGGAGAAAAGCCCCTTGGACAAGATGCACCGTCGCATCTGCGAGCTTGCCGGCGTGCGGGATCATATGGACGATATGAGGCCCGCAGAGCTTGGCGGACAGCGGATCAGGCGTGGCGCTGAGGCGGGTTAAAAGCGAAGCTCGCTGAAGAGCTGTTGGCAGCTGCCAACAGTAGGCGCTAAAAGCACTGGGTCCCCGATCTGTCCCGAGTGAGCATCCGCTCCTCGCGCTGAATCTGGGCCCCGGGGCCTTCAATCCTCGGTAGCTTTGAGGAATTGGTGCCAAATTTCAGATCCTGAAAAATTTAATTTACCAAGGATACCTTGGCAAAGGAGAACATCCGCACCATATCCGTTTGTAACGGCTCTGGTGATCCGTTCCGCCCACAGTGGAGAAGCATTCGTGCACACTCTTAGGACGCAAGACTTGCTGACCCTAAACTCAAAACCTTCGACGCAATGCCGTCGGCACAGTGGGCACCCAATACGGCATCAGATCTAAGGTTAAACCATGCTTATCTTCACTACCGAACCGCACGCTTTCAAGCGTGCATCCCAATCGATCTCCAAGCTGGATAAAGCAGGCTCACTCAGCGCGTGCCAAGCTGCTCTTGCGCGCGCAACAGGCCATCGCGATGTGCATCATATGCAGGCCCTCCAAGCTAAGGGTCACCTTGTGGCATCAGCAACCACCGACGTTCGAGCTTCCATCGTATCAAATCTCTATAAAATCACAGGGCTTCGAGCCGGCGATCTTCTGGATGCATTGATCCGAGCTCGGTTTTTTGACGGAAGCCCAGACCCGGCAATGTCCCTCGCAGTGCGTGAGGCCATGTTTGACGCAGATTTCGCTGATCGTGGGCGTCATGCTGTAGGGTCGCCCTGCCGGATTAAAGCTTCAGGATACAACGACCAACGTGCGCTTGTCGTTGAGAGAGGCGAGGGGCCCAATAGCCGAAGTAGAGCCATGATGGATCATAACATCTATAGCTTTGTCTCTCGAGAAATGCCGGCCTATCAGGCTGGAAGTGTTTTCATTCCGCTACGGTTCTGGATGCCTTATGGTTTCTGGGTCGAAGAAGATGGCTCGAAAATTATCTTCTCACGCGACTACTGCCCGCTCTGGAAAATCCAAGAAGGTAAATCGCCTCTCCGTGATGATCCAGACCGCGAAGTAATGTTCATTGATCAGCAACGGTTCTTTGACGAAGGGTCGTTCACAGGTCCGGTCGATGATGTGATGGAACAGGGAATGGAAATCCTTCGCCAGCACCGCGTAGTGTCACTGCCCCGGCTGGTGGAATGGTTTCCAGAATGCTTGAATACAGGCAGATGGATTTCGAACCTGAAGCGCTGGCCCGGCGGTCCGCAGGTAGTTCGTGCCGGGTGATCGGGTCCGATTGAGGTGATGTCACCTTTGACCAGACACGCTGATCATGATCTTGATCAGCGTGTCTGGCCTCAAAAGATCAGATCTTTTGGCGATCTTGCTCCGGAATCTCCCACTGGTCGTCCAGCGTGACAATGCCGTATCGATCACCATCATTGCCGGACTTGGGAAGGAAGGTCATCATTCCCACACTCAAGACCATTTCCTTGTCATGCACATGTTGCTGCCGAAAATGACCGAAGTGGGCGAGATACCCGAGGCCCTCCAACTCACGGCAAAGCTCAGCGATCTCGGCTGAATACGCGAGCTTCTGGCTCGCTGTGCTAATGTCCCAGATCCCATCAAGATCGGTCATCCAGTCTGAGATTGCAGCAGTAAGCTCGAGAGCATCGTCGGCCTCTACTGCGTCGGAATTAATCAGAAGGCCATGCCATTCTTGGTTGCGGGAATAAAAGTCATTAGGCTTCTTGATAGGGGAGGTGGGCACGAGCACAGTTTTCTTCATTGCGCGCTCGATCTCTTCTTGTTGGCGCTTCTCCTGCTCCGGTGTCGGCTTAGAGAAGACCGTGACTTCTACGCCAAAACCACGTGCAAGGCTGCGCAAGGTTTGCACCTCGGTCGCATATCTACCACTTTCCACCTTTTGAATCGTGCGGACATGCAAGCCGGAAGCATCCGCAAGGTTCTCTTGAGTCAGTCCCAGCATTTTGCGGATATACTTGCATTGGTTGGCGATATACTCGGCGTCTTGTGCCATCGTGTCCATCAGATCACTCCATGTTGCTGATAGGAATAACATGCCACGCAGGTTTGTGGGCGTCCCCGCACACAACACGCACGGAACCCGCACGCTAAGCTATCGCAATGAACTTTAAGCCAGGTTTCAAATTCGTTCTTTCAGAAGTGAGCTCAACAGGAGTAGCTCATATCTTCAGATTGGTATTGGCAGCTGCCAACACCAGTTCTTCCTCTTATCATTCGACTTAGTTAAGCTGCTACCGGAACGCGCTTTTTCGATGTTGCGATCGAGAGGCGGCCTTGGTTGTCATTCGAGCCTTTTTTCTTAATCACGATATCGATGTCGCGCCCAAGCTTGAGCAGCATTCTGAGAATTCTGTCCGAAGTGATGCCTTCGAGCTTCCCGTTCATGATTTTGGAGACATGCGACTGAGGAATACCCAGAAGCTGTCCAGCGTCGGACTGTGTAAGGTGGCGATGCTTGATGATTGATGCGACTTGAATCGCGAGCGCGGCTTTCAGGCTCAACTCCTCAGCATTCTCGAGCCCAAGGTCGGCGAATACATTCCCGGAGCCGTCTGTGATTTCTTCAGTCATGACAATGGCCTCTTTTTGTAGTCAGCCTCGGCAAGCTTGATCCGAGATTTGATCATTTCAATATCTTTGGGTGGCGTCTTAATGCCGGTCTTCGATTTTTTCTGGAACGCGTGCAAGACATACACGATCCCCTTTAGGCGAAGGAGGTACACGCATCGGTAGGTGTCGCCATCATGATCATCTACGATCTCCACGACGCCGGCGCCAACACCCTTGAATGGTTTGGCACTTCCAGCTTTGCTGCCAGCTTGTGCAAACATCAAAGCGGTTCCGATATCCTTCTTAACCTGGGTCGGGAAACTCTGAATGTCCTTTTGTGCGCTCCCTACCCATCGGCATGGCTTCAACGCTACCTCCTTACTCTTTATACTCATTTAGGTATATTCTGTCAATTTCAAATATTTTTTCAAAGAATCTGCTACCACTCACTCAGGTATCCCATGAGCGTCGACTCCGTATGCTGACTGAAAGAAGGTTGGCAGTGGCCAATTCGATCTACCATCATGCTTTGGCTTTTTCGTCATCCACGGCGAAGTCGTAGTCACCACTGTCGAGCTTCTTTTGCGCTTCCTTGAAGCACCACTCCGGCAAGGTGGGGGAGGATGACCTGGCGGCGTCCATCCGATCCATCAGCTGCTCAAAAGCAGGTTGGAACTCTTCGAAGCTTGTCTGCGTGTGGATTGCGGCCATCTGTCGAAACCGATCGCGCAAGTTTGTGAATTCAGTAGCGGAAGCTCCAATCTCACCCACACGCATATCCATTCCAAGGGCCTTGTAGATGGCCGGGAAAAAACCCGCCAACAAGGCGAAGCCAGCTGCAACGTAAGAGGTCCAAGAACTTGGGATATTCGCAATAAGCTCGCTGGAGGCGACACCTCCGAGGATTATCGGGGCGACTATGAAGACAGTGTTCCATCCACGGGACCACTTCTCCCAAATGTAGAGACCAACGGCCGTGTACGCGCAGGATTCTTCCTGTCGCTTACACTCTCTAATGAGTTCCTGAACGCGCTGATCTGTCATGGGATCCTCGGCATGTTCGCAGTGCCAAATATCTTCTGCCACTCGTCTCCAGCCGCACCTACGTCTGAACCTTCGAGCAAACAGGCTTTCACAGCGCGTCCATGAGCGCTTTCAGCCTTCGTGTACCAAGCATCACCAAGGCTCATGAGTTCGCCTGTGCCAGGTGCGATTAGAAATCCAAAGCGTTTGCCTTTGAGGTACGCAAGGAAATCTCGAACCATGAAGTCGTGATAGAGGCGGGTCTTTCCTTTATGTTCCCACCCTCTGAGAAACTCGATAGCGACGAGTTCAATCCAGAAGGACTTGATTGGCACTGCGCAATACTCTTGCCACTTCTTCATCATCCGCACGAGTTCGCGCGTTTGCCCCTTTGTATCGTCGTTGCTTTCCTTTACCGCATTATGCTCGGCGATATAATCGGCAGTCTCGTAAGAGCCGCCTCCCTTCGTTGAGCAGACCCAATAGCGTCCGCTATCGAGTTTGAAGGCGGGAATGAGTTCCACGTTGAAGCTCGTAAATGGGACCTTCACGACAGGTCCATCGCCTTTGATGTAGGAGGTCGTTGCATACGCAGCTTGAAGGACATTCTTGACCTCCTGAAGAAGCGCTGACTGCTTGTTTCCCGTACGTCCTTCAAACCGCTCATAGACCGAGTAAGGCATGGCATAAAGGACGTCGACATCACGAGGCGGCCCAATACTTGTGAATTTTCCGCGAGAACCGACGAAAAGAGAGTTATCCGTTCCAGATGAAGTCCCGAGATAGTGCTTGTTTAAGACTCTAACCACGCTCTGGCGCCGATCTGATCCGTCTTGCAGCTGCTTTTCGGTTAATAAAATGTTGTTGTGAAATTTTTGAAAACGCTCTGCGACGCCCACTTCAACCTCCTATCCATCATCAACTGTTTTGGTCGTTGGCAGCTGCCAACCTTGGAGCCCTTTAGTTGCCTGATGGACCCCTCGCATCATGTCCTGAAAGGCGCTGGTATTCACGCGAAAAGGGAGGCTCACATACATCGTGCCATCTTCTTGCGGAGTGACTTCCATACCGCGGTCTGCAAGCATTTCGAGCCAGATATCTGCGATCGTTTCGAACTCCATCAGACTTTCCCACTCCCCAAAGCGCTGCCAAAGGGCCCGATGCGCGTCGCGTAGGCGAAAGAAGAAAGGTGAGAACCAGTGCCCCTTGAGAGCCTCCGATATCTCCTTAAAATCGGTATCAACATCTTTGCTGAGACCGTCGGCAGTGCCCAGCACGTAAGAGGCATACTTTACAAGGTTGCCTATGTTGCGCTGAGCTTCGATCATGAGCTCGTTGTAGTCGGCGTCCTGTCGACACTTCAGGATCGCCTTCCGAACATTTGGTCCTGCTTCTGCAAGAGCGCTTAGGAATACTTCCGTATAGTTTTCGAAGGGGTTTTTACCAAAGTCTGCAGATATACGGCATGCAGCATACTCATCCCATGAGGCTTCAATAACCTCCATGCGGAGTGCCTCATACCAGGTCTTTGCCTGGTAACGGAGGACCACACCCGGAAACTGCCGATCTTTGATGGCATTGAGTTCGACATGTGCACACTCGTGGGCGATGGTGTGTACAGCTTCTTGGCAGGCATCGCTGTCGGGCGCCTCCATGAGACCTTCCAAAAAGACAGCATTGAACAAAATATGTGACTTAACGGCGCCATCTCGGAGAACAGCCGGAGTCATCGCAATGCCAATACCCCATTCCTTGCTGGCCGACAGTTCAGTCGAGACCTCAACTCCCCGATCCAATTCCTTCAGCGCTTCGTCGTAGTCGTAAGCCAGTGTCACGCCATCCAGAGTATGGAGATTCATGTGCTGACCGAAATACTGGATCAGCGCCAAGGTGCTCGACCCTATGGCGCGAGCATCTTCTTCCCGAGCGTAGTTTCTGGCTGAAGCTGAAACGTTAGACGGCATGGTTGTTTGCGGCTGTTCTGACACTTTATCTTCCTTGTCATATTTACAAATAGAAGGTGTGGTATTTTGCTGACGCCGCAAGATGAGGTCACAATCGACTTCTGACTTCTCGAAAAAGAGCCTTAATCACCCCAACTGTCTTCGAGCTCGGCCGATCAAACTCAGTGATCGCCTGTCTGGAGATCAGAGCCTGCATAAACGCCTTGCGTTGGTCAAGTCGCGCGTTTGCCACTGGTACATCCGGGTAGAGATCCTGAAGGACAGCTGCCGTATCGTCGCCCTCAGGGCCGACAGCGGCCACTTGGCTCAACACAAAAAAACCGGGGCGTCCGGTTTGCTGCATGATCTCAACTGTCCCGGCCACGGCATTGATATCGAAGGGGCCGGGGCGAATAGGAATGACCACCAGATCAGCGGCGCGGATCGCGGTATCGATCGTGCCCCCAGCATGAGGAGGCGTATCAAGAACACGTAATCCGCGCCTTCATCTTCCGCTTGGGAAAGATAAGCAGAGAGATTTTCCGGCATGGCCTGTAATACGATAGGATCTTCAAGCTCTTGCAGCCTCGCCCAGTCAGCTACAGGTCCTTGGGGGTCGAGATCCAGAAGAATGACCTGCACATTCTTCCTTGATCGCATCGCCTTTTCACTTGTTCGCTTTAGCTTCCTCTGTACGCGTAGCATGTCAGCCGTCTTCTCCATCATCGTCTTGCCATTTTTTTTCAAAGTTTGCGCGCGCTGCACGATGGCGCTCCTCGATGATAGTGGCGATGTCTTTAAGCATCATGAGACGAGCTGCCTTCTGACGTTCGTCGAGCCGAAAATAGGGTACTCGGACCTCCCCGCTATCGGCTTTCCTGGCCAATGTGTCTGCCTCGTAGCCCCAGTATTGAGCTGCCACCTCAAGAGGAATTACAGGTGTGCCGCCGAAATGGGCCAGGAGCATATCAAGTGTGGTCATCTTTACCTCCAGATGGTTGCTAAGGAGGAATTGAGATCGAACTGCAGGAAGCGGAAAAATTACTTTGCGGAAGTCTGCTATGCATGAAGAGTGTGGTCGTGTTGAGACGGTGATCGGAAATCGATGCCTTAGGGGCCGAACCTCGATCTGCTCAGAGCAAGCCGCCCAAGAATTTCGCGACAGACCTGAGGCACGATCCGGGGTAGCCGTGTCGCCAAAAAAATAGTCGCGGACTCGGCAGGTGATCATGTGCTGGCCAGGTATTCCAGAACCCAGTCAAGCCAGTGCCAGTTCTTAAATTTATCGCCCTTCTTTTCCACGTTCACATACCGATCCAAGCAGCTCCGAGACTGATGCCCTGAGGTCTTCATAACGAAATGGTCACGCTTTCCCTTCTCGAACAGCCGGCTGATACCTTCGTGCCGAAGATCGTGAAAACGCAAATCGTCAATCTTGACGCGCTGCCGGTGGCGTCGAAAAGCGGTGCCCACCGAGCGCGGATTGTACGGGAAAATAAACTCTGAGGTCTTGGGCATGGAAAGGATGATCTTCATGGCCTGAGGGGTGAGCTTCACCCAAACGTCATTGGTTCTCTTTTTGCGGGGGTGCTTCATCTCCCGAACCAAAATCTTTCGATCAGTCACGTTTAGGTCACTCCAGCGGAGACGACAGATTTCACTGAGCCGGCGACACGAGAAGATGGCGAATACACTTATCGTGATAACGGGGATCTTTTGCCTTTTGTTCGCGAGCACTGCGCGAAAGATCAGGTCGAGCTCATCGAGAGTGGGGCGCCGTTCACGCTCTTCGGACCGTGCCAAAATTTCATCGTGCCACAGTACTTTCATGGCGCGAACTATGACATCGTATGGAACATCCTCATCGCGTTCAGCTGCCCACTTCAAAGAGGAAGCGAGCATCGTCATGTAGGTCGCCGCGGTTTGCGGCGTCATTTCCAACTTGAGCAGGTCTTCTGCCGCGTTTTGAAACCACTTCAAGTCTATGGCCGAGGCTGGCACCTGACAGCGTGGGTGATTGATCCAAAATTCGAGATTTTGGGTTGCGGTTTTCTCGACGCTCCGTCCCTTGTCCTTCCTTTTTTGTATTAAATCGCAAACACGCGGTGCCGTTTTAGAGCCTTCTCCTTGCTTGGGAGCAAGTAAACCCAGTTGTATCTGGGCCAAGGTGTCATCTCGCCAATTCTTGGCGTCCTTGAGACTTGAGAACGTCTTGCTTGTATTGATTGAGCCACCGTCGGTCCTGCGACGGATTTGCGCGCAGTATCTCGGTAAGCCGTCTTTCGGAGTGCGTGCGGAAATGAAGGGTTCGTTCGAACAGTCTTCTACTGTGGGAAAGGTATCGGCTCTGGTCGAATTCTGCGTCCGTTTGGACTGTTTCGGCTGACGCGAAGAGGCTATTTCGCTGCTGCCGGAACTTTCGGTAGGTCGCGGCTGGGCGGGCAGTCCTGCGCGGAAGGCAAATGGAGAACCCGCTGCGCGGTCACGCGAGATTTCCTGAAGTAGATTCTTAGAGCTAACTTGGGTCCTGTGAGACATGACCGTCCTTTCTTGTTGATCGTCGAGAACGTGGTGTTACTTCGATCTGGCCGGAAACCGTCCGAATGGGGTAAGACGGGGCGCAGCGAGAATCAGGTGGTTCGCCTGACCCCGGCGGAGCTCTGGCTTGGAAATTATTAGCGGGATAGATGTTGCTACTCGGTAGCAAGCTGCCTTGGAAAACCGATGGAAACCGGGGAAAATCCCCTGGTATCAAGAGAAATCCCGATAGCTGGCTGTCTGTGTATGTGGCGATTAAGTGTATGAAATTTAATGGAAAAAAAGCCTCGCGGCTTTCCGTGGCACCGATGATGGACTGGACCGACCGCCACTGCCGCTACCTCCACCGGCTGCTCAGCCGCGAGACCCTGCTTTATACCGAGATGGTCACCGCCCCCGCCTTGGTGCGCGGCGGCGCGCTGCATCTGCTGGATCACGACCCCGCCGAACATCCCGTTGCATTGCAATTGGGCGGGTCCGACCCGCAGGAGTTGGCGCAGGCGGCGCGGTTGGGGGCCGCGGCGGGCTATGATGAGATCAACCTTAACTGCGGCTGCCCCTCTGACCGGGTGCAGTCGGGCGCGTTCGGGGCCGTCTTGATGCAGCAGCCGGGGCTGGTGGCCGAATGCGTCGACGCGATGCGCGCGGCCTGCGATGTCGAGGTGACGGTGAAATGCCGCATCGGGGTGGACGATCAGAACCCCGAAGAGATCCTGCCCGAGTTCCTGTCGCGGATCGTGGCGGCGGGCTGCACCCGGGTGACGATCCATGCGCGCAAGGCGTGGTTGCAGGGGCTAAGCCCCAAGGAAAACCGCGATATTCCGCCGCTGGATTATGACCTCGTCCATCGGATGAAGGGGCTGTTCCCGAACCTGCATATCTCGGTCAATGGTGGGATCACCTCACTCGATCAGGCCGAAGCCTTTCTCGATGCGGGGCTCGATGGCGTTATGGTGGGGCGCAGCGCCTATCACGCGCCTGCGGATATCCTCGCCACGGCAGACCGGCGCATCTATGGGCAGGGCAGCGACAGCAGTGCAGAGGCGGCGGTGCAGGGGATGTTGCCCTATATCGAGGCGCATTTGGCAGGCGGAGGGCGGCTCGGGCAGATCACCCGGCATATGCTGGGGCTTTTCGCCGGGCGGCCCGGTGCGCGGCTGTGGCGGCGTATCCTCTCCGAAGGGGCACATAAGCCCGGCGCGGGCCCGGAACTGGTCGAGGCTGCTTTGGCCGAAGTCGCCGCGGCGCAGGATGTGGCCGCGGCGGGCTAGGGTCAGACGCTGGGCTCTGCCACTGGGCGGGGCCGCAGCAGGGCCAATGTGAGCAGGGCCGCCACCAGACCGCAGGCCGCGATGGCCCCCAGCATGGGCGTGACGCTGCCGTCGAAAAACGGCCCGGCCAGCGCGATGGAAAGGCCCCCGGCCACCATCTGCAGGGTGCCGCCCAAGGACGAGGCCAGTCCCGCGATATCGCCGTGGTCGTCCAGCGCCACGACCATCACCGTCGGCACCACCACGCCAAGGCAGGCATTGGCGCAGAACAGCCCCGCCATTACCAGATAGAGGCCCGGATCGGTTGTGAGCGCGATGATAAAGATTGCGGCGGAGAAGAAGACAAAGCCCGCCACCCCGCGCCGCACGAGGCTGCGCATGCCCCAGCGTTCCCCCAGCCATCCCGCCAGTTGCGAAGCCGAGAAAAAGCCAACCGCATTGACCGCGAAAGCCAGCGAGAACCCGGTCGGCCCCAGCCCGTATTGCCCGGTATAGACAAAGGGCGCGAAGGCGATGAAGACAAAGAAAGACCCCATGGCGAAGCCGCCGATAAAGGTCAGCCCCATGAAGATCGGATCGTTCAGCAGCACTTTCGCCCCGCGCCAGAGGCTGCGCGGATTGATCCGAACGCGGCGTTTGACGGGCAGCGTTTCGGGCTGGACGAATGCGGTAAGGGCCAACGCGGCAACCGCCAGCACGCCGAGGGCTATGAAAATCGCGCGCCAATCTGCCAAGGCCAGAACCGCGCTGCCCGCCAGCGGGGCCAGCATCGGCGAGATCGAGATCACCAGCATCAACATCGCCATCAGGCGGGTCGCTTGTGTCCCGGTATATTGGTCGCGGATGATCGCGCGGGGCACCACCATCAGCACCGCGCCACCCAGCCCTTGCAGCGCGCGCCAGCCGGTCAGCGCCGCCATCGACGGGGCGAAGGCCGCCCCGAAAGAGGCGATCAGAAACAGCGCGAGCCCGACCATGATCGGCAGCTTGCGCCCCGCCTGATCGGCCCAAGGGCCGTAGAAAAGCTGCCCCAGTCCGAAGGCGATGAAATAGGCGGTGATTGTCCCCTGAACTGCTGTCTCAGAGGCGCCATAGCTGGCGGCGATGGCGGGCATGGCAGGCAGATACATGTCGATGGCGAAGGGGCCGACCAGCCCCAGCAACCCGAGAATGAGCGCTGAACGTAGCACGAGATGTCCTTTCGGATGGAATGGCCGGGGCCATATGGGGCAGGCGGCAAACGGTCGGTGCGCTTGGGGCCCACGGTTGCGGGCAACCTAACCGGCCTTGGCCAAAGTGCAACCCCGGCGTTATTGCCTTGAACCCTCTGCGCGAAACGGCTTGATAGAGCCAAAGACAGCCGGGGAGGGGCTCATGCCAGAATTGAACGATCTATTGCCGATGCTGGTGCTGCTCGCCCTGATCGGCGGTTTTGCCGGAATTCTGGCGGGGCTTTTGGGCGTCGGCGGGGGGATCGTCTTGGTCCCGGCGTTCTTTTATGTGCTGCAATCGCTGGGCTATGGCGGGCCGCAGTTGATGCAGATTTGCCTTGCGACCTCTTTGGCGACGATCATCGTCACTTCTGCGCGTTCGGTTCATGCCCATAACAAAAAGGGCGCGGTGGATTGGGAAATTCTGCGCACTTGGGCGCCGGGGATCATGCTGGGGGCCATTCTGGGCGTGTTGCTGGTGTCGCAACTGCGGACACAAACACTACAGGTGATCTTTGGCGGGCTGGCGCTTTGCGTGGGCCTCTACCTCGGCTTCGGGCGCAGCGAGTGGCGTTTGGGGGAGACCATGCCGCGCGGCCTTAAACGCGCGCTCCTGTCGCCGATGGTGGGCTTTCTGTCGGTGCTCATGGGGATCGGCGGCGGCAGCTTTGGCGTACCGCTGATGACATTGCACGGGCGACCGATTCACAAGGCCGTGGCCACGGCGGCGGGCTTTGGCCTTTTGATCGCTGTGCCTTCGGTGATTGCCTTTCTCTTTGTCGACATCGGCCAGAACCGCCCGCCGCTGACCCTTGGCGCGGTCAACCTTGCGGCCTTTGGGATCGTCGTGGCGATGACAGTGATAACCGCGCCTTGGGGCGTGCGGCTGGCCCATGCGATGGACCCCAAGCCGCTGCGGAGGGTCTTTGCCGTCTTCCTCGTGCTGGTGGCGCTGAACATGCTGAGAAAGGCGCTTTGGAGCTGAGGCGTCCCGTTTTTGACCTTACTCCTGCCGGAATGCGGCTCTTTTTGCCCAATTTCGGACAATGTTCACTAAATTGCCGTAATCTCGACACAAACTACGGGCTAAATGCCTTAACAAACGCAGAATCATCCGAACCAAGGGACGTGACGAGATGCGCCGAAGCGGGACCAAAGCGATCATCCTCAAAGGGCAGGGCAGCGACCTCGCCTATTGGAGACCTGCGCGCCGGGGCCGCCGGGCGTTTCGTTTCGATGGGATGTTCACTCGTGAGACCTGCCTGACCTTCGCCCGTGCCTCTGTGCCTGCCGCCAACTACAACGCGGCCCCGATGGGGCATCAGGATGCGACCAATGGCGAAGCGGCTCTTATTTTCCTGAACCAGATCGTCCAGCGCCGCGGCGCCTGAGGCCGCGCTAGTCGCGTCGTCGGGCCAACTTTGCCGCGCGGCCCCCGCGCCGTTTCGCATGGGCGCTTTGGCGTGCGGGCAGTTCCGCCATGATGGCGCGGCGTTCCTCGGCGCTCATTGCGGACCAGCGGCCAATCTCGTCGATCGACCGCAGACAGCCGGTGCAAAGACGGCTTTCGGGATGCACCACGCAGACGTTGATGCAGGGGCTTTCGACCTCATCACGTTGCCAGACCCTTTTCTTAGTCACGGCGCATCACCTGCAAACGATCCAGAAGCCCCTGAAGGATATAGCCCGCCGCCACATGGTCGATCACCTCGGCGCGGCGTTTGCGTGTGGTATCGGCCTCGAGCAGCGCGCGTTCGGCGGCCACGGTCGACAGGCGTTCGTCCCAATAGGTGATCGGCAGCGGGCTGAGCCGGTCGAAGTTGCGCGCAAAGGCGCGGGTCGACTGGCAGCGCGGCCCCTCGGTGCCATCCATATTGCGCGGCAGCCCCAGAACCAGCCCGCCGATGCGACGCTCCGCGATGATCTCGGTCAGGCGGGCGGCATCGACGCCGAACTTCTTGCGGCGCACGGTTTCCAGCGGGGTGGCGACGGATTGGAAACTGTCGCTCACCGCCACGCCGATGGTTTTCTCGCCCAAGTCCAGCCCGATCAGGGCCTGCATCGGGGGCAGGGCGGCGATGAAATCTGCGGTTTCGTCGTAAATCATCCTGCCACCCCTGCACGTTCCCCGGCGCTGCGGATCATGTCCAGCGCCGCATTATCGCCCGAGAAGACCTCAAGCGCATTGTCATAGACCGCCCGGGCCTGATCGGTATCGCCCAAGACCCCCAGCGAGGTGATCAACCGCGCCCAGTCCTGCGGCGGGCCGCCTTCGCTGGCCAGACGGTCCGACAGGCCCGCAACCATGCCGCCGATCATCTCCATCCGGTCATCCGCGCTCATCTCCGAGGCGGCTTCGATGTCTTCGGCCGAAGGGCCGCGTGCGGGCGCGCCGCTGCCAATCTGCGGCATCTCGTAATTCACCCCGGCTAGGGCGGCCACTTGGGCGATTTGCGCGCGGATCGGCTCGATCCACGGGGCATCGGCGGGCCCGCGCCGCAGCAGTGCATCCCAGATCCGAAAGCCCACATCGGGCCGTCCGGTCTGCACCATCATCAGGCCGAGGTAATAGCGCGCTCGGCCATCCTGCTCATCGCGGTTCAACACTTCGCGCAGGGCGGTTTCCGCCTCGGGAGAGACATAACCGCCCGCTGCCAGCACCAAGAGTTCGGCATAATCGGCGATGTCCCTGGCCGTGCGGTCAGCCCCTTTGAGACGCAACACATCGGCCTGCGCGTCGGCGGCGGCGGCGAAATTGCCGATGCGGGCTTCGTTCTGCGCCAGAAGGGTTTGCCCTTGCAGGTCTTCGGGCCGGTCTTTGACCGTGGCACGCAGCTGCTGCATCAGGGCGAGGTAATCGGCGCTCAGCCCGTCGGTGGTAGGGCTGGGGGGCAGGCTGTCCACCGCGCTTTGCTGGCTGGGACGGTTGCGGCGCATATCCTCGGCAAAGGCGATGCGGTCAGCGAGGGCAAGATCGCCATAGCCGGGCTGGCCCAGATGCCAATAGAGCGCCAATGACCCGGCGCCCAAGGCCACGACCCCGGCGATCAGCACCGCGGGCGCGGGGCGGGTGGCGTTTTGCGGGCCACCGTCGCGGGCGGCATCGGCAGCGAGGATCCGGCGCGAAATCTCGGTCCGGATGCGGGCGGCGTCGGCCTCGGGGACGATCCCGCGCGCCACATCGCGCTCAACCTCATCCAATTGGTCGCGGTACACCTTGAGATCATAGTCCGCCTGAGCGGGCAGGGGCGTATCCGCGCCGCGCCAAGCGGCCCGCGCCAAAAGACCGCCCACGACAAGCGCCATCGCGCCAGAGAGAAACCAGAATATCATGGCCTCTACCTAACCTTTGACCGGCCCCGACAAAAGCCCGCAAATGCCGCGTGCCCTGCGGCATTTTTCACCAATCGCGCCGCATGTCGCAAAACCGCGTCCAAATGCCGTGGTGGTCATTTCGCACATCTGCGCCTAGGCTCAGAACTGAGCACAGCCGCCCGCGCGGCCCGAATCCTTGCCGGGAAGTGACGTGATGAAGAAATACTCCGTTTTCGCAGTGGCCCGAGAGGCGATGCGCCATCATACGGGATGGACCCGCGCATGGCGCGATGCGCAGCCGAAAAAGCGCTATGACGTGATCATCGTGGGCGCGGGCGGCCATGGGCTGGCGACGGCCTATTATCTGGGCAAGAATTTCGGCATCACCAATGTCGCGGTGCTGGAGAAAGGCTGGCTCGGCGGCGGCAACACCGGGCGCAACACGACGATCATCCGCTCGAACTACCTGCAAGACCCCTCGGCTGCGATCTACGAGAAAGCGCGCAGTCTTTACGAGACGATGAGCCAAGACCTGAACTACAACGTCATGTTCAGCCCCCGTGGCGTCATCATGCTGGCGCAGACCGAACATGAGGTGCGCGGCTACAAACGCACGGCCCATGCCAACGCCCTGCAAGGCGTGCAGACCGAGTTCATCGGCCCGGACCGGGTCAAACAACTGGTGCCGATCATCAACATCGACGGGCCGCGCTACCCGGTGCTGGGGGGGCTTTGGCAAGCCCGCGGCGGCACCGCGCGGCACGATGCGGTGGCTTGGGGCTATGCGCGGGCTTGCTCGGATATGGGCATGGACATCATCCAGAAATGCGAGGTTACCGGCGTAGGCCAGACGGGCGGCAAGGTCACCGGCGTCAGCACCACCCGCGGCGATATCGACTGCGACAAGCTGGGCATCGTCGTGGCGGGGCATTCGGGGCAGCTGGCGAATATGGCGGGCTTTCGTCTGCCGATCGAAAGCGTGGCCTTGCAGGCGCTGGTCTCGGAGCCGGTCAAACCCTGCATGGATGTCGTCGTCATGGCCAATACGGTGCACGGCTATATGAGCCAGTCCGACAAGGGCGAGATGGTCATCGGCGGGGGCACGGACGGGCATAACAATTACACCCAACGCGGCAGCTTTCACCATATCGAAGAGACGGTGCGCGCGCTGGTCGAAACCTTTCCGATGATCTCACGGCTCAAGATGCTGCGGCAATGGGGCGGCATCGTGGATGTCACCGGCGACCGCTCTCCGATCCTTAGCAAAACCCCGGTGGAGGGGGTTTTTATCAATGGTGGCTGGGGCACGGGCGGCTTCAAGGCGATCCCCGGCTCGGGCTGGGGCTTCGCCGAATTGATGGCCAAGGGACATTCGCCGCTAACCGATGCCTTCGGGCTGGAGCGGTTCGCCGAAGGCCGCTTCATCGACGAATCCGTAGCCGCCGGGGTGGCCCATTGATGTTGCGGATCGGCCACAAGTCGCTGCCTCGTTGTATTGCGCGGAACGAATTCGCCCGCGCCGGAGTTGCCCGTTCAGACATTGGAAATAACGGAGCTGAACAATGGCAACCCCGGATCACAACCGCACCGATCACGTCGATCACACCAATACCACCACGACCACGACCACGACGGATCGTGGCGGTAACAGCGGCCTTGCCTTTATCGTCGGCGCGGTTGTGGTTGTCGTGGCCCTGCTGGCCTACTTCCTCTTTGCAGGTGGCGACATCGACGGCGCGAATGACGTCAACGTCAACATCGAAGGCGCAGCCGAAAGCACAGGCGATGCCATCGAAGGCGCAGCCGAAGGCACGGCGGATGCCGTGGACGAGGCCGCAACCCCGACCGAGTAAACTAACCACGGCCACGCGCTTTGCGTTGCCCTTGCACGATCTACGCCGCTCCGCGCTTTTGCGCCGGGGCGGCGTTTTGCCGTTCTCTCCCCGCGCAGGAGCCTGCCCATGTTGATCCTTACCTGTCCATGCTGCCATGTCACTGCCGAAGAGACAGAGTTTCACGGCGGCGGGGAGGCGCATTTGAAACGCATTGGCCCCGGCGGGTCCGAAGAGGATTTCGAGCGCTATCTCTTCATGCGTGAGAACCCCAAGGGCGTGCATCTTGAACGGTGGCGGCATGTCTATGGCTGCGGCAAGTGGTTCCATATGGCCCGCGATACCGCCACGCTCCAAGTCTTTGGCAGCTATCCCGCGCAGACCCTCGCCCCGCCGGATCACATTCTTGAGGCGATCCGCAAACGCCATCCCGAGTGGCAGTGGCAGCGCGCCAGCTAGCCCCGCCCCTGATCGTCCCGCCCCGGCATTTACCCCCATCCTCAGCCCCCAAGGTTTTCCACGATGAGCACAAGACTGGCCACAGGCGGCCGCCTGCTGAACAAAAGCAAACCGCTGAGCTTTACCTTCAACGGCAAGCAGATGCGCGGCTATGAGGGGGACACGCTGGCCTCGGCGCTTTTGGCCAATGATCAGGTGCTGGTCGGGCGTTCGTTCAAATACCACCGTCCGCGCGGCATCGTGACCTCCGGCCCGGAAGAGCCCAACGGTCTGGTCGGTCTCGGCCAAGAGGGGCGGTTCGAGCCCAATGCCCGCGTCACCACGACCGAGCTTTACGAAGGGCTTGCGGCGGAAAGCCAGAACCACTGGCCGAGCCTTGAGTTCGACGTGGGCGCGATCAACAAACACCTCAGCCGTTTTCTGCCCGCGGGTTTTTATTACAAGATGTTCATGCATCCGCGCCCGCTGTGGAAGCATCTCTATGAGCCGATCATCCGCCATTCTGCCGGTCTGGGCAAAGCGCCGAAGGCAGCGGATGCCGACACCTATGAACATTTCCACGCCTTCTGCGACGTGCTGGTCGTTGGTGGCGGTGTCGCGGGGCTTCAGGCCGCTTTAGCGGCGGGCCGAAGCGGCGCGCGTGTCATCGTGATGGAGCAGTCGGCCCATTGGGGCGGGCGGGCGCCGGTTGACGGTGGCACAGTCGACGGTGCGCCGGTGGCGGACTGGATCGCGCAAACCCTCGACCGGCTGCGCGGGCTGGAGAATGTGGAGCTGCGTGACCGAACCATGGGGGCAGGGGTTTACGATCACGGCTACGTGCTGGGCTATGAACGGCTGCGGGATCATGCCCCCGAGAGCGCAGGTCCGCGCCATCGGCTTTGGCGCGTGCGGGCGGCCCATGTGATCACCGCGACCGGCGCGATCGAGCGGCCGCTCAGCTTTGCGGGCAATGACGTACCGGGCGTGATGCTGGCCTCGGCCATGCGCGACTATGTGGCGAATTACGGGGTCTCACCGGGCGATCGTACCGTGGTGGTGACAAATAACGACAACGCCTATCTCACGGCGATTGCGTTGAAACAGGCGGGGCTAGAGGTGCCCGCCGTGCTGGATGCCCGCGTCTTGCCGCAAGACAGTGAATTGGTCGCTCAGGCCCGCGCGCTTGGCATTCGGGTGGTGATGGGCCATGCGGTCTCCTCGGTTCAGGGGGGCAAGCGGGTGACCGGTGTGGCCGTCTGTTCGCAGGCAGGCGAAGGGGCCGTCTTGGAAGAGATCGCCTGCGATGCGGTGGCGATGTCGGGCGGATGGTCGCCCGTGGTGCATCTGTGGTCCCATTGCGGCGGCAAGCTGACGTGGGACGGGGCGAAAGCCTGTTTCCGCCCCGATCAGGACCACCCGCCCACCGGGGCGGACGGCCATGGTTTCGTGACGCCCGCGGGGGCGGCGGCCGGGGTCTTTGCCCTCGACGACGTGTTGCATGACGCCCATGCTGCTGCCGATGGGGTGGCGACATCGCTCGGCTTCAAATTGCCGCGCGACCTGACCGCGCCAACGGCGGCCCGGCGCGAGGAAGCGCCGATGATGCCGGTCTGGCAGATGCCGCAGGGCGCCAGCGTCAAACTGCGCGAGAAGACGTTTCTCGACTACCAGAACGACGTGAAGGTCTCGGACGTGCGGCTGGCGGCGCAAGAGGGCTTTGTTTCTGTCGAACACGCCAAACGCTATACCACGCTCGGCATGGCGACGGATCAGGGGAAGCTGAGCAATATCAACGGGCTGGCCACGCTCGCCGGGGCGCTGGATGCGGAGATCCCCAGCGTCGGCACCACCACTTTCCGCCCGCCGTACCACCCAATTTCGATGGGCGCGATTGCGGGGGCGGCGCGGGGCGATACTTTCCAGCCGATCCGTCGCACCCCTCTGCATGACTGGCACGCGGCCAACGGCGCGGTCTGGGAGCCGGTCGGCCAATGGCGGCGGCCCTATGCCTATGCGCGAGACGGCGAAAGCATCCATGACGCCGTGATGCGCGAGGTGACGAACACGCGCCAGAACCTCGGCCTGCTGGATGCCTCGACCCTGGGCAAGCTGATCGTGCGCGGCCCGGATGCGGCGCGGTTCCTCGACATGATGTACACCAATATGATGTCGACGCTGAAACCCGGCAAATGCCGCTATGGGCTGATGTGCAACGAAAACGGTTTCCTGATCGACGATGGTGTGGTGGCGCGTCTGGATGAGCAGACCTTCCTCTGCCACACGACCACCGGCGGCGCGGACAGCATCCATGCCCATATGGAGGAATGGCTCCAGACCGAGTGGTGGGACTGGAAAGTGCATGTGGTCAACGCCACCGAACATTACGCGCAAGTGGCCGTGGTCGGCCCCAATGCGCGCAAATGTCTGGAGAAACTCGGCGGGATGGACCTCAGCCGCGAGGCGCTTGGCTTCATGGAGTGGACCGAGGGCACATTGGGCGGCTTCAAGGTCCGCGTCTTCCGCATCTCTTTCTCGGGTGAGCTGAGCTATGAGATCGCGGTCGAAGCCGGGCAGGGGCAGGCCTTCTGGGACGCGCTGCTGATCGCCGGGCATGATCTGGGTGTGATGCCCTATGGCACGGAATGTCTGCACATCCTGCGCGCCGAAAAGGGCTTCATCATGATCGGGGATGAGACCGACGGCACGGTGATCCCCCAAGACCTTGGCCTGAACTGGGCGATCTCGAAAAAGAAGGACGACTATCTTGGCAAACGCGCGCAAGAGCGCAGCCATATGCAGGCTCCCACCCGCTGGAAACTCGTGGGCCTTGAGACGACAGATGGCAGCACCCTGCCGGATGGGGCCTATGCGCTTGGCGAAGGGGAGAATGAGAACGGCCAGAAGGTGGTGCAGGGGCGGGTGACCTCCTCCTATCACTCGCCGACGCTGGACCGGGGCATCGCCATGGGACTGGTGCTGCACGGACCGGACCGGATGGGCGAGGTGCTGACCTTTCCCGGTACCGATGGCAAGACCTATGAGGCGCGGATCGTCGATCCGGTGTTTTATGATCCCAAGGGGGAGAAACAGAATGTCTGAACCCGTAAGCGCATTGAAGAACGCCCGCTATGACGCTGGTATCGCTATGATTTCCGAAGTGTCACCCTCGGGCATGATTGCCATTCGCGGCGACCTTGATGCGCCCTATCTGCGCAAGGTGATCAAGAAACTCACCGGGGTAGAGCGCCCCGAGCGGGGGCAGTGCCGCTTCGCCGGGGAAGCCGGGGTGGCTTGGATGTCGCCCGACGAATTGCTGCTCTTTTGCCCTCACCCGCAGGTGCCCGAGGTGCTGGCGCGGCTGAACGCGGCCTTCGAGGATACCCATACCACCGCCATGGATGTCTCTGGCGCGCGGGCGGCGTTTCATGTCGAAGGCCCGCATGCGCGAGAGGTGCTGGCCAAGCTCGCCCCCGTCGACCTCGCCCCCGATCAATTCACCCCCGGCATGTTCCGCCGCACGCGGATGGGGCAGGTGCCCGCCGCCTTCTGGCTGCGTGACGATGGCACCTTCGAAGTGATCTGCTTTCGCTCCGTCGCGCAGTATATGTTTGACCAACTTTGCGTAGCCGCCCAGCCCGGCAGCGCGGTCGGCCATTTCCGAACAACCTAAGTCGGGAGAAAAACTGACTATTTCACTCGGAACGGATGTGATTTGCAGACGTTGACCTTGACGTTGCCGCTTGATCCCCATCAAGTGGCCACAGCGAAATTTCCAAACGAGGAGGCCCAGAAATGGCTTTTGAACTTCCCGATCTCCCCTATGCCCACGACGCGCTTGCATCCAAAGGCATGTCCAAGGAAACGCTGGAATACCACCACGACAAGCACCACAACGCCTATGTGACCAACGGCAACAAGGCGATTGAGGGCACCGAGTGGGAGGGCAAGACCCTCGAAGAGATCATCAAGGGCACCTACGACCCGAACGCCGTGGCCCAGTCCGGCATCTTCAACAACATCTCCCAGCTGTGGAATCACAACCAGTTCTGGGAAATGATGAGCCCCGAAGACAACAAGATGCCCGGTGAGCTGGAAAAGGCGATCACCGAGAGCTTTGGCTCCGTCGACAAGTTCAAGGACGAGTTCAAGGCCGCAGGCGCAGGCCAGTTCGGTTCCGGCTGGGCGTGGCTGGTGAAAGACAAAGACGGCAGCCTGAAGGTCACCAAGACCGAGAACGGCGTGAACCCGCTTTGCTTTGACCAAACCGCGCTGCTCGGCTGTGACGTGTGGGAGCACTCCTACTACATCGACTTCCGCAACGCGCGCCCCGACTACCTGTCGAACTTCCTCGACAACCTTGTGAACTGGGACAACGTCGCCTCGCGCATGTAATCAAGCGGCGACGTGTTCGCGCAAGGATTGCTTTTGAAGCGTTCGTCACACTCCCAGTCACCGACGCCTGCGGCTGCGTCGCAGGCTGGGTGAACTGGGACAACCTCGCCTCGCGCCTGTAATCAAGCGGCGACGTGTTCGCGCAAGGATTGCTTTTGAAGCGTTCGTCGCACTCCCAGTCACCGACGCCCGCGGCTGCGCCGCAGGCTGGGTGAACTGGGAGAACGTCGCCTCGCGCCTGTGAGGGTGCGGGCAGCCCGCACAAGACAGAAACCCCGCAGCCTGCTGCGGGGTTTTTTCCGTTGGAACCCAAGACCCTTCGCAAAGGTTTTTCTCCTGAGACTTCACGTCAAAAAAGGAGGACAACATGGCCGAGCGGAAGCGATCTAACGACGGCGAGAAGGAGACGGAAAAGTTCCTCTCTGACACCGACACACCCGATCAGGGCGGCCGCGCCGGGGGCGATCTGCAAAAGGACGTTGGCACCCAAGACGCCATGCGCCGCGCCGAGAAGGGCGAAGATGGCGTGACCCGCGTCACCGGCGAAGAGAAACGCAACCACGGAGAGCCTTCATGACCAAACTCAGCCAAGACACATGGGTGCTGATCGCGGATGGCGAAAAGGCCCTTTTCCTGCAAAACCACACGGACGGCGAAGACCCCTATCTTCAGGTCGTGCGCAAGGAAGAGCAGGAGAACCCACCGGCGCGGGAGCAAGCCGCCAACCGCCCCGGGCGGATGAGCGATGGTCCAAGCGGGCACCGCTCCGCCTTTGACGACACAGACTGGCACGAGCTGGAAAAAGAGCGTTTTGCCAAGGACTTGTCAGACATCCTATACAAGCTGGCTCACAAAGGCCGCTTTGATCGGCTCGTTTTGGTGGCCCCTCCGGCAGTGTTGGGCGACCTGCGCGATGACCTCCACAAAGAGGTGCAGAGCAAGGTGATAGGGGAAATCCCCAAAACCCTGACCAACCACCCCATCGACGAGATCGAAAAGATTGTGGCCGGGGAACTGGCCCAAGCCTGACTTTCCCCTTGGCGCGGGAATTAATTGCCTTCACAAGAAAGCAGTCTACCGCGCCAAGGATATTCCATGACCGACACCACCAAGGGTTTCGCCGCCGTGATTGCGGCCTGCTGCATATGGGGGCTGTCGTCTATCTTCTACAAATTGCTGTCGCATGTGCCCGCCGCCGAGGTGCTGGCCCATCGCACCCTCTGGTCGCTGGTGTTCTTCGTGATCGTGTTGGCGGCGCAGCGCCGCCTGCGCGCCATCCTCGACGCGATGGCAGGACCGCGCGCCTTCTGCCTGCTCGCTTTCGCAGCAGTGATGATCGCGACGAACTGGTATCTTTTCATCTGGGCGGTTCAGAGTGGGCAGGCAACGGAGGCGGCCTTGGGCTATTACATCTTTCCGCTGGTCTCCGTGCTACTGGGCCGCTTGGTCTATGCCGAACGACTGAGCCCCGTGCAGCTTTGCGCGGTGGGGTTGGTGACGGTCGCGGTCTCGCTGCTCACCTATGGCTTGGGCACTGCGCCTTGGCTGGCGATGGCGCTGGCGGCGTCTTTTGGCCTTTACGGGCTGGCGAAGAAGCGGCTGGCGGTGGGGCCGGTCGTCTCCGTCACCGCTGAGGTGCTGCTGTTGTCGCCCCTTGCGGTGCTCGTGCTGTGGCAAACGGGTGACAATGGGGCGGGGGCCTTCGGGGCCTCCCCTCGCGATACGGTGCTGCTGATCCTCGCCGGACCGATCACCGCAACGCCGCTGATCCTGTTCAGCTATGCGGCGCGGCGGCTGTCGATGGCGACGGCCGGATTGCTAAGCTACATCAACCCGACCTTGCAGTTCTTCTGCGCCGTGGTCCTGTTTCGCGAGCCCTTCACGGGCTGGCATGTGCAGGCTTTCGTGCTGATCTGGTGCGCGCTGGCGGTCTATTCCGTCAGCACCTTCCGTCAGGACAAGGCGCGGCGCAGGGCGCTGAGGGCGGCATCGGCATCAGGCACCACGGTGACGTAATCCAGCAGCGTCGCATCGGCAAAGCCATGCGCCACCACATGGTTCATCAGTGACATGAAGGGATCCCAGTATCCGTTTGTGTTCACAAGGAAAATAGGCTTTTCATGCAGGCCCAGCTGGCGCCAGGTCAGAACCTCGAAAAGCTCATCCAACGACCCCGCGCCGCCGGGCAGAACCGCCACGGCATCGCAGTTCATGAACATCACCTTTTTGCGCTCATGCATCGTTTCGGTCACGATGTAGCGGGTCAGGTCGGTCTTGCCGACTTCCCATGCGACAAGATGCGCGGGGATCACGCCGAAGGTATCGCCGCCCGCCGTTTGGGCGGCGCGGGCGACGCTGCCCATCAGCCCGACATCCCCCGCGCCATAGACCAGCCGCAGCCCGGCCTCGGCCAGACCGCGGCCCAATGTTTCGGCGTCTTGGGTGAAGGCTTCGTCGTCGCCGGGGCGGGAGCCGCAATAGACACAGACAGAATGTTGCATGGTAAAGCGTCCTGATGATTAGGAAAATTCGGCGCGGATCGTCTGCGCTTTTGACCCCTGTTAGCCTGCTTGCTAAAAAGGCTCAACCACAGGGGAAGTTGAGAATGTTCAAGGGATTTGGCCGGCTTGGCGGCATGGGGGCGATGGCGGCGGGCGCCTTTGCGGCGGCGGTGCTGGCGCTTGGCGCTTGGATCGGCAGCAAGCGCGGCGCGCCGGATGAGGCAGCCTCTGAGACGGTGGCCGTGCTTCCCGAACGCGATGCCACCCCTGAGAATGCCACGCTGGTGCCAGATGCGGTGAAGGGCGTCTCCGTCGGCCCTGAGGGAGAGGCGGCGACAGAGCCTGAGGCGGCACCGCAGGCCCCTGCTTTTGACGAAGTGCGCCGCGAAAGCGACGGCATGACGGTGATCGCAGGCCGCGCGGCCCCCGGCAGCACCGTCGCCGTGTTGAAAGATGGCGAGGAGGTGGCCCGCGCCACCGCCGATGGGGCCGGAAAATTCGCGACCCTCGCCATGATCCCGCCCGATGGCAAGGGTCATGTGCTGACGCTTTTGGGGCAGGACGGCGCGGCGGAGCTTGCGTCGGAAGAGGAGATCATCCTCACCCCGACCGCAGCGCCGGTGCAGTTGGCGGAGGCGGATATCGCGCCGGAGGAAAGCCCGGTTGCGTCGGTTGAGGAGGGGGCCACACAGCCAGTCGCGGCGGCGGCGCCTGAAACCTCTGAGGCCACCACGGAAGAGCCGACGCCGACACCAGCAAACGACGCTGAAGCGGCAGCAACGGGTCCAGAGCCAGCCGCTGCGCAGCCGGAGCAGGCGACCCCTCTGGCAGGAACGGCCACAGCCGAGACGGAGCGCGCGGCGACCGACAGTGCGGACCGAGAACAGTCAACGCAAGCCGAGGCTGACAGGGACGAAGGCATCGCATCGACAGAGCAAGACCCAGCTATCGCCGCAGAGGAGGTTGCCTCCGCCCCCGCTCAGGCCACGCCGCTTTCGGATACCGGGACCGCCGATGTGGAGAGCGCAACGTCGGAGCAACCCTCCCAAGCGACGCCAATGGCCGGAACGGGCACCGCGGAGGACGAGAACGCGGCGGCCTTGGATCAAACCGCTGCCGCCGGTCAGCGCGCGGATCGCAACACCGCGTCGTCCCAAGCCACGCCAATGGCCGGAACGGGCAGCGCGGAAGACATGAGTGCCGCGACGGTGGAGCAAGACGGGGTCACCGAGCTGGGGGAAGACACCAGCACAACACCGGCCCAAACCACACCGATGGCGGGAACGGGTACGGCTGAAGAGGTGAACGCCGCGCCGTCGGAACAAGACGGGGCCGCCGAGCAGGGGGCAGAGATCAGCGCCACGCCGTCTCAAGCGACGCCGTTGGCGAAAACCGGCACCGATGGGGGCGACACTGCCGCGCCAAATGCGGACGGTGAGGCGCCATCTCAAGCCACCCCTCTGGCGGAGACAGGCACCGCCGAGAGCGATCCCACCCCCGCACAAACACCGCCCGCCGCCGTGACCGAGGCTCCGAACCTCGCGGGCCGCAGCTCATCGCCGCCTGAGACCACCACCCCCGCGCTTGCGGAGGTGCCCGACACCGAAGCCGCCCCGACAATGCCGCCCGCGCCCGCTCCGGTGTTGAAATCCACCGCCGAAGGGGTCGAACGGCTCGACACCGCGCCGCCGCAGGTGATGACCAATGTGGCGCTCGACACCATCGGCTACTCCGATCAGGGCGATGTGCAACTGGCGGGCCGGGCCCAGCCGGACACCCGCGAGGTGCGGGTCTATCTGAACAACAACGCCGTGATCAGCCTGCCGGTCGATCAAGAGGGCCGATGGCGGGGCGATCTGCCCAATATCGACGAGGGCGTCTATACCCTGCGCGTGGATGAGCTTTCCCGCGGCGGCGATGTGACCAGCCGGGTAGAAACCCCCTTCAAGCGCGAATCCCCCGAGGTGCTGGCCGCCGCCACCGAGGGGCTGACCGGACCGCTCAGTGCGGTGACAGTGCAAAAAGGCGATACGCTCTGGGCGATCTCGCGCACGCGTTATGGCGATCCTCTGCTCTATGTGAAGGTTTTCGAGGCCAATAGCGCCAATATCCGCGACCCCGATCTGATCTACCCCGGACAGGTCTTCGACCTGCCCGAAGACCCAGCATCGGAGTGATTTGAACGGCCAAAAGCGGGGCGGCATTCGCCGTGCGCAGAGCGGCTGTGCGCCGCCCGGTACTGGCAACCCACGGCCATGGGGCCTATGTAGCCTGTAATCACTTCAGGAATTCCCATGCCAGCCGATACAGACCAATCGAGTGCCGCGCGGCGGCGCGACCGCAAGACGCCCAAGCCCGAACGCATCCCCACAGAGGCCGAGATGATCGACGCCGCCGAGCGGCAGTCGGGCTTTCTCGTGCTGCGCAAAGTCGCGCCCTACCTCTGGCCCAAGGATATGCCATGGGTGAAACGCCGGGTGGTTCTGGCCATGCTGGCGCTGCTGGTGTCGAAGCTGATCATCGTCGCCACGCCGTTCTTCTACCGCGACGCGGTGGATGCGCTGGCGGGCGAGGGGGCGCCGATGCTGGCGCTTGGCGCGATTGGTCTGACCGTGGCTTACGGCATGGCGCGGCTGATGGGGGTGGGCTTTCAACAGGTGCGCGACGCGGTCTTCGCCCGCGTCGGGCAGCGCGCCCTGCGGATGCTGGCGCTTGAGACCTTCCAGCACATTCACAAACTGTCGATGCGCTATCACATCACCCGCAAGACCGGGGGCCTTAGCCGGATCATCGAGCGGGGGGTCAAGGGCGTCGACTTTCTGCTGCGCTTCCTGCTCTTCTCGATCGGGCCGCTGATCCTTGAGCTGATCCTCGTGGGCGTGATCCTCGCCGTGCTCTTCGACATTTGGTATCTGGCGGTCGTGGCGGTGACCATCGCGCTCTATGTCTGGTTCACCTTTGCCGTCACCGAATGGCGCGTGCGCCTGCGGCGGCAGATGAACGACAGCGACACCGACGCGAACCAAAAGGCGATCGACAGCCTGCTGAACTATGAAACGGTGAAATACTTCGGCGCAGAGGGGCGCGAGGCGGCGCGTTATGACGCCGCGATGGCCGATTATGAGAACGCGGCGATCAAGACGAACTATTCGCTCGCCTTCCTGAACTTCGGCCAAGCCTTGATCATCACCGCGGGTCTCGTGGGGGTCATGGTCATGGCGGCAATGGGCGTGCAAAGCGGCGAGCTGAGCGTCGGCGACTTCGTCATGGTAAACTCCTACATGATCCAACTGACCGTGCCGCTGAACTTTCTTGGCACCGTTTACCGTGAGATTCGTCAAGCGCTGGTGGACATGGGCCAGATGTTCGGCCTGCTCGAACAACCGGCTGAGATTGACGACAAGCCAAACGCACCGGATCTCAAGGTGACGGGCGGCCATGTGACGCTGGAGAACGTGCGTTTCGCCTATGACACCGACCGCGAAATCCTCAAAGGCATCTCGCTTGAGGCCCGCCCCGGAGAGACGGTGGCGATCGTCGGCTCGACCGGCTCGGGCAAATCCACCATCGGGCGGCTGTTGTTCCGCTTCTATGATGTCGCGGGCGGGGCGCTGAAAATCGACGGGCAAGACCTGCGCGACGTGACCCAGCATTCGCTGCATATGGCCATCGGCGTGGTGCCACAGGACACGGTGCTGTTTAACGACACCATTGGCTACAACATCGCCTATGGCCGCGATGGGGCCACCCAGGCAGAGGTCGAAGACGCCGCCCGCGCAGCACAGATCCACGATTTCATCATGGCGCTGCCGCAGGGCTATGAGACTACTGTCGGCGAGCGGGGGCTGAAGCTTTCAGGCGGCGAGAAACAGCGCGTCGGCATCGCGCGGACCCTGCTGAAAGACCCGCCGATCCTGCTGTTGGATGAGGCGACAAGCGCGCTCGACAGCGAAACGGAGCATGAGATCCAAGACGCCCTGCGCCGCGCGGGCCAAGGGCGCACGGTGCTGACCATCGCCCACCGCCTTTCCACCATCGCCGAGGCCGACCGCATCGTCGTTTTGGAAAAGGGCGAGATCATCGAACAGGGCAGCCATGAGATGCTGCTCGCCCAAGGGGGGCGCTATGCCCAGCTTTGGCAGCGCCAGCAGGCGGAAGAAGAGTAGACGGAGAAGCTGGCCCCGCCTTCTGTTTCGGCAGGCTGGCGGGGCATTGCCGCCGATGGTGCAAACGGTGCTGATCTGCTCTTGCGTTGTGCCAGGCGGCACACGATATCTACCGCCATGACCGATCTCTCCCCTCCCTCGCCCCAGTCGCTGCGCGCCCGCGCGGCGCGACTGGCTGACCGCGCATCGTTTCAGAACTTCATTCTGGGCGTGATTCTGTTCAACGCCGTGATCCTGGGGCTGGAAACCTCGGATGAGGTGATGGCGCAGGCGGGGCCGCTGATCCTGCTGCTCGACAAGATCTGCCTTGGCATCTTTGTCATTGAGATCGCGATAAAACTCTACGGTCGGGGGATGGAATTCTTCAAACGCGGCTGGAGCATCTTTGACTTCGTCATCGTCGCCATCTCGCTGATTCCGGCGACCCAAGGGCTCAGCGTGCTGCGCGCCCTGCGTATCCTGCGCCTGCTGCGCGTGGTCTCCGTCGCCCCCTCGCTGCGCCGCGTGGTCGAGGGGCTGGTCAACGCGCTTCCCGGTATGGGCTCGGTCTTCTTGCTGATGGGGGTGATATTTTACATCGCCTCCGTCATGGCCACCAAACTCTTTGGCGCGGATTTCCCGCAATGGTTCGGCACGCTTGGCCGTTCGGGCTATTCGCTGTTCCAGATCATGACGCTCGAGTCGTGGTCCATGGGCATCGTGCGCCCGGTGATGGAGGTCTATCCCTATGCGTGGATGTTCTTCGTGCCCTTCATCATGGTCACCACCTTCGCGGTGGTGAACCTTTTGGTCGGTCTGATCGTGAACTCGATGCAAGACGCGCATCATGAGGAAAGCAACGAGCAGACCAACACCTACCGCGATGAGGTCATGTCGCGGCTGACCGATCTGGAAAACCTGATCAAGGCGCAGAACACCCCGCCCAAACCCTAGAAGGCCGGGCGAGGAGGGGGCGTTACTCCTCCCCGATCGCCTTGGCGGTGAGATTGTCCAGCGCTTCGGTCATCTTGGTGAGATATTCCGCTTCTTCGGGCAGGCCGTGGGCGGTGACCAGCGTTTCAGGCGCGGCATAGGTCACATGCACCGCACCCTCGCCATCGGCGTAGACCAGCACCCGCATCGGCAGGTCCAGCCCGGCGGTCTGGGCATCCTGCATCGCGGGGGTGCCGAGCTTTGGGTTGCCAAAGATCAAAAGCTGCGTCGGGCGCAATTCCATCTCGGCCTTTTCGGCCCCGGCGGCGTGATCGACCCGGGCAAAGACCTCGGCCCCCGCTGCCTCAACCGCGCTTTCCAGCCGGTCCATCGTCGTGGGCACGTCATGGGGTGAGACTTTGGCCACCAAATCCTGCGCCAAAGCGGGCATGGCCGCCATCACGACACCTGCCGCCAGTGCAATCGCTTTCATCATCCGTCTCCTTTCGCTGCATTCTGTTCCTGACCTAGCGTGACGCGCCCCCGGGCCAAGCACTCGGCGAAAAGGCGCTGCGGTTCGCTGGGTCTTGGCTTGGCTGGCCACGCGCGGTAAGAGGGGCAAAATCAGGCCGGGGGCAGGGCGCGATGAGCGATACCGACAGTTTTATTGACGAAGTGAACGAAGAGGTCCGCCGCGACCGGCTATACGGCTACCTGCGCCGCTATGGTTGGATCGCCGTGCTGGCCGTGGTGGCCATCGTCGGCGGGGCGGCATGGAACGAATACAGCAAAGCACAGGAGCGGGCCGAGGCCGAAGCTCTGGGGGATGCGATGCTTGCCGCGCTCGAAGCGGATGCCAGCAACGACCGCGCCGAAGCGCTCGCCCCGATCGAGGCTGATGGCCCCGGTGCCCGCGCCGTGCTGAACTTCATGCGTGCCGACGCGCTGGCCGAAGCGGGTGAGACGGATGCCGCCGTGGAGCAGCTTGATGCCGTGGCGCTCGACGGTGACCTCGCGCCGATCTACCGGGCATTGGCGCAGTTCAAGATCGTGACCCTTCAGGGCCAATCGGTGCCCGTGGCCGAGCGGCGTCAGGCGCTCGAAGCGCTGGCTCAGCCCGGTGCCCCGCTGCGCCTGTTGGCAGAAGAGCAACTGGCCCTGATCGACATCCAAGAGGGTGAGACCGACAAGGCCGTGGCGCGTTACCAAGCCATTCTTTCCGATGCGGAAACCACCCCGGACTTGCAACAACGCGCCCTTCAGGTGATTGTGGCCTTGGGTGAAGAACCGGGTGATGAGGGCGCCGCCGCAGAGGCCGCGCTGGAGATCCCCGAAGCAACGGGTGACTGACACATATCCATCTGCCAAAAACGGCGGGGGCGTGAAGGTTGAGGAAAGACAGAAAGTGAGCAGGTCCATGACGAAGCATCGCGAAACCGAACCCGGGCAAGCGGGTCTGCGGGGTCTGGGCGTGGCGGGGGCCATCGGTGCCGCGCTGCTGCTCGCGGCCTGCGCGGATGAGCAGACCTATCTGCCCGGCAAACGCGAAGACGTGCGCGCGGTGCTGCAAAACCCCGGCGTGCAAGACCCTGCCTTTGACGCCGCCACCGGCCCCGTACCCGCGAACACCAGCCGCGCCATCGCTCTGGGCGGCACGGTGAACAACGCCAATTGGACCCATAGCATCGGCACCGCCGCGACCCGCATCAGCCATCCCGCGCTGCGCACGGCTTTGCAGCCGGTGTGGAGCGCCAAGATCGGCGCGGGCGACAGCCGCAAACAACGTATTACCGCCGATCCGGTGGTGGCGAGCGGGCGTGTCTTCACGCTCGATGCCGGGGCGCAGGTCACCGCGACCTCGACCTCGGGCCAAACGCTCTGGACCCGTGACCTCACCCCCGCGTCCGACCGCGAAGGCCAAGCCACCGGTGGCGGCCTCGCCGTGGATGGGGAAACGCTCTATGTCTCGGTGGGCTTTGGGGTTCTGGCCGCGCTTGACGTGACGACCGGCGGCCTGCGCTGGACCCAAGACCTTGACGCCACCGGTTCGGGCACACCGACCGTCTCGGGCGATCTGGTCTATCTCACGGCGGGCGACGATACCGGCTGGGCGCTCGACAAAACCAATGGCCGCATCCAGTGGCAGACCGGCGCTGTCACCAGCCTCAGCAACGTGCTGGGCGCGCCTGCGCCCGCCGTCACCAGCGATCTGGCGATCTTCGCCTTCGGCTCGGGCGAGGTCCAGGGGCTGTTCCGCCAAGGCGGGCTTGAGCGGTGGTCGACCTCCGTTCTGGGCAAACGTCCGGGCCGCGCGCTGAGCTTTGTGGGTGATGTGACAAGCGCGCCTGTGGTCTCGAACGGGACCGTCTATGTGGGCAATCACTCGGGCCGACTGGCGGCACTCGACGTCAACAGCGGCGACCGTAAGTGGGTCGCGCGCGACGGGGCCATTGGCCCGGTCTGGCCTGCAGGCGATTCTGTCTTTGCGGTCACGGATCTGAACGAACTGGTCCGGCTCGACGCCAGCACAGGCCGCCGCATCTGGGGCACGCCGCTGCCGAATTTCGTCAAGGACAAGCCCAAGAAGCAATCTGAAGTGGTGGCCCATTATGGCCCGATCATCGCCGGGGGGCGCGTGATCGTGGCCTCCAACGACGGGGTGCTGCGTAGCTTTGACCCTGTGAGCGGAGGGCTGACCGGCACGACCCAAATCCCCGGCGGGGCAACCACCGCCCCGGTCGTGGCGGGCGGCACGCTTTATGTCGTCTCCACCAAGGGGCAATTGCACGCTTTCCGTTAGGCCGCAAATAGGCTAAGGCGCGTGTCTGAACTGGCCCAACCGGGGCCCGGAGCCTGAATTATGTCCTTTACCCTTGCCATCGTGGGCCGTCCCAATGTCGGGAAATCCACGCTGTTCAACCGCCTTGTCGGCAAACGCCTCGCGCTGGTCGATGACCAGCCCGGCGTGACCCGCGACCTGCGCGAAGGCGCGGCCAAACTGGCCGACCTGCGCTTTACCGTGATCGACACCGCGGGGCTGGAAGAGGTCACCGATGACAGCCTGCAAGGCCGGATGCGCCGCCTGACCGAACGCGCGGTGGACATGGCCGATGTCTGTCTCTTCATGATCGACGCCCGCGTCGGCGTGACCCCCTCCGACATGGTCTTTGCCGAGATCCTGCGCAAGAAATCCGCCCATGTGATTCTGGCAGGCAACAAGGGCGAGGGCAAAGCCGCCGACGCCGGGATGATCGAGGCCTATTCGCTGGGTCTGGGCGAGCCCATTCGCATGTCCGCCGAACATGGCGAGGGGCTGACCGATCTTTACACCGCGCTGATGCCGCTGGCCGATGAATATGCCGAACGTGCCACCCAAGACGCGCCCGAGACGGATGTGGATCTGCCCGAGGATGACGCCGATCTCGAAGCCGAATCCCTGCCGATGCCGACCCGCGCCAAGCCGCTGCAGGTCGCCGTGGTGGGCCGCCCCAACGCGGGCAAGTCGACGCTGATCAACCAAATTTTGGGCGAGGACCGTCTGCTGACCGGGCCAGAGGCCGGGATCACCCGTGATGCGATCTCTCTGACCACCGAATGGGCCGGGCCGAATGGTGAGCCGGTGCCGATGCGCATTTTCGACACCGCCGGGATGCGCAAGAAGGCCAAGGTTCAGGAAAAGCTAGAGAAACTCAGTGTCAGCGACGGTCTGCGCGCGGTGAAGTTCGCCGAGGTCGTAGTGCTTTTGCTCGACGCCGAAATCCCCTTCGAGCAGCAAGACCTGCGCATCGCCGATCTGGCCGAGCGTGAGGGCCGTGCCGTGGTCGTCGCCGTCAACAAGTGGGACATCGAAGAGAACCGGCAGGAGAAACTGCGCGATCTCAAGGAAAGCTTCGAGCGGCTCTTGCCGCAATTGCGCGGTGCGCCGTTGATCACCGTGTCGGCCAAGACGGGCCGCGGCCTCGACCGGCTGCAGGCCGCGATCATGCGCGCCTATGAGGTCTGGAACCGCCGGGTCACCACCGCGCAGCTCAACCGCTGGCTCTCGGGCATGATGGAGGCGCATCCGCCCCCCGCGCCTCAGGGCAAGCGCATCAAGCTGCGCTACATGACCCAAGCCAAGACCCGTCCGCCGGGGTTCGTGGTGATGTGCAGCCACCCCGACAAGGTGCCGGACAGCTACACGCGCTATCTGGTCAACGGGTTGCGGTTGGATTTCGACATGCCCGGCACGCCGATCCGGCTGTGGATGCGCGGCCAGTCCGACGCCAACCCCTATAAGAACCGCAAGAAAGCGGCGCCGTCGAAGCTGCGCAAGCACACTGACGGTCGCCGCAAGGACTGAGCGCGGTCAGCCGCGCCGAAACGCCCTGAGGGTGGGCAGCGCCACGACGATGCTGCCCCCAAGCGCCAGATAGGCCACCAAGGGCGTCTCGCCCCAATTGGCTACCACCACGCCCACCAGCCCCCAGATCACCGCGATGCCATAGGTCGGTGTCCGCCCCAGAGCGGTCTGCACGATGGCGCCGATCACGATCGCCAAACCGACAAAAACAACCGCCGCCGTCTGCTTTTCCAAATAGCCGTATCCCGCCGCCAGCAGCGCCAGCGACACGCAGGAAGCGGCAGATAGCCAGCCCGCGTAGAGCCCCACCGGGGCGGCGGCCCAAAGCGGGTCTTCGACCGGGGCGAGGAACAGGGCGACGAGGGCGGTGACCAGCATGATCCAGATCAGTATCGCGGCCCAGACCGGGCTCATGGTGGCCACGGCGAGCCATGTGGTCCCCACGGCGAGCGACAGGCAGAGCGGCACGCGCATATCGTGCCACTGCCCGTCCCGCGGCGCGCGCAGCAGGCCATAGCCAAGCCCCGCGATCAGCCACAGGTAAATCACCCCCCAGATGGAAAAGGCATAGCCCGCCGGCTGCGCGGGCGGGTTGTCCTGCGGAATGGGGAATTGGTTCGGATCAAAGCCCGAGAAGCTGGGCACTAAAAAGGGCGAGATCGCGAAGGCGATGCTGAGCAGCAGGGCAAGCGCGGCGATCAGGGTACGGGAGGATCTGGGCAAGGGCGGCCTCGCGGGATTAGCTGTTGCGGTACAGCTAATCCTAGAGCGCCCGCGCGCCACGGCAACCAAGGGCCAGCGCCTGTGCGTGGGGTGGCGATTGAGCCGCTGATCCATGCCACGTTATAGACCAGCTCGCGTGCCACTTCTCCGAGTTGCGCAACGGCTCACCAAATCGCCTACCCGGTCGCACAAAAGGTGCGCCCAAGATAATCTGACCCGCCCTCCGGCGTGACGGGGCGGCAGGCGATGGCCCGACCCCTTCGGCGCGGATCGGGCCTAGCGGCGGCTCACCCTTAGGCGAGCACACCTTCCGCCGTGAGGGTCGTCTTGCCCCCCAGATAGGGCGCAAGCGCCTCGGGCAGTTTCACCGATCCATCCGCCTGCTGGCCATTTTCCAGCACTGCGATCAGGCAGCGCCCCACGGCCAGACCCGAGCCATTCAGCGTATGCACGAACTGCGGCTTGCCACCGCCTTCGGGCTTGAACCGCGCGTTCATGCGCCGCGCCTGAAAATCGCCGGTGGTCGAGACCGAAGAGATCTCGCGGTAGCAATCCTGCCCCGGCACCCAAGCCTCGATGTCATAGGTGCGCCGCGCGCCAAACCCCATGTCGCCGGTGCAGAGGATCACCGTGCGGTAGGGCACGCCCAGCTTCTCGAGGATGCCCTCGGCGCAGCCCACCATGCGCTGCTGCTCGGCGTCGCTCTCATCCGGGTGGGTGATCGAGACCATCTCGACCTTCTCGAACTGGTGCTGGCGCAGCATTCCGGCGGTGTCGCGGCCAGCGCTGCCGGCCTCGGACCGGAAGCAGAGCGTATGTGCGGTGAGACGGATCGGCAGGGCGCTTTGCTCCAGCGTGTCGCCACCCACCGAATAGGTCAGCGGCACTTCGGAGGTCGGCACCAGCCACCAGCCATCCGTGGTTTGATAGCTGTCCTCGCCGAATTTCGGCAGTTTGTCGGTGCCATACATCGCCTCGTCGCGCACCAGCACCGGCGAGTTCACCTCCGTCAGGCCGTTTTCGTCGACATGGGTGTCGATCATGAACTGCGCCAGCGCGCGGTGCACCCGCGCCACGGCACCTTTCAGCATGACAAAACGCGCGCCCGAGGTTTTGGCGGCGGTCTCGAAGTCCATGCCGGGTTTGACGCCCGCGATCTCGTAATGCTCGACCGGCTTGAAATCAAAGGCAGGCTTCTCGCCCCAGCTTTTCACCTCGACATTATCGTTCTCATCATCGCCTTGCGGCACGTCATCGGCGGGGTTGTTGGGGATGCGGGCGAGCATGTCGGTCAGCTTCGCGTCCAACTCCTGCGCCTCGGCGTTCATCGCGGCGACTTCGGCCTTCTTGTCGCTGACCAGCGCGCGCAGACGCTCGAATTCGGCCTCGTCGCCCTTGGCCTTGGCGGCGCCGACTTCCTTGCTGGCCTTGTTCTGTTCGGCCTTGGCAGTCTCGGCGGCGGCGATCTTGGCGCGGCGCGCGGCATCGAGGGACAGCACCGCCTGCGACATCGGAGCCTCACCCCGGCGGGCAAGGGCGGCGTCGAAACCTTCGGGATTGTCGCGGATGGCGCGGATGTCGTGCATGGGTTTGTCCTCAAGATCGGGTGAGTCGGTTTTGCTGCCTTATGCCTTAATGTGCGGTGCGGGGGTAGGGGCCGCAACCATGCGGCGATTGGCCCCGCGCGGGCGGGCAGGCGGCATCGGCTTTCCACCTTGCACCCCGCTGCCACCGCGCATAGGTTCTGGCCAAATTCTCAAGGCCCGTTTTGCGGCCCAATACCCATCGAAAAGGACGACCCCCATGGAAGGCATCCAGCAATTCGTGCCGCTGATCCTGATCTTCGCGATCATGTATTTTCTGCTCATCCGCCCGCAGCAGAAGAAGGCGAAGGAACATCAGGCCATGGTGGCCGGTCTGCGTCGGGGCGATCAGGTCGTGACCCAAGGCGGCATCATCGGCAAGGTCTCCAAGGTCAAAGACGATGGCGAGCTTGAGGTGGAGATCGCCGAAGGCGTGAAAATTCGCGTGGTGCAGGCCACCATCGCCACCGTGGTCTCCAAGACCGAACCGGCGAAATAAACCCTACCCCGAGGCCGCAACCCAAAGGCGGAACTATGCTACAGATTGATCTGTGGAAGCGGATTGTCATTGTCCTGACCTGTCTGGCAGGGCTTTGGCTGGCGCTTCCCAATGCCTTTTACGCTCCTGTCGAAAAGCACAATGACGCCGTCGCGGCCATCGAGGTTCAGGGCAGCACGCCCGAACTGGAAGCGCAGCGCGCGCTTTGGCCCGAATGGATGCCCTCGGGGCTGGTGAACCTTGGCCTTGACCTGCGCGGCGGTGCGCATCTGCTGGCCGAAGTGCAACTGGCCGATGTCTATGCCTCGCGCATGGAAGCCCAATGGCCCGAGGTCCGCGACGCTCTGCGCAGCCTCACCCCGGTGCGCCGCCAAGAAGCGCCAGCGGGGGAGTTGCGGGTCCGTCTGAACGATCCATCGAAAATGGCCGAGGCGCTGCAGATCACCCGTGATCTGGCCCGGCCCGTCACCACCGTGACCGGCGCAGGCGGCAGCGACATCAATGTAAGCGGGGCCGATGGTGTCATCACCATAACCCTGTCGGATGCCGAGAAACAGGCGACCGACGAACGCACCATGCAGCAGAGCCTCGAAATCGTGCGGCGCCGCATCGACGAAGTCGGCACCCGTGAGCCGACGATCCAGCGTCAGGGCGCGGACCGCATCCTGATTCAGGTGCCGGGCATCGGCTCGGCGGCTGAGTTGAAAGCCATCATCGGCACCACGGCGCAGCTGACCTTCAACCCGGTCGTCAATCGCGGCTCGAGCGAGAACGACAACCCCGGCATCGGCAACGCGATCCTGCCCGCCGCCGACGAAGAAGGCGTCTTCTACACGATTGAGACCGCCCCCGTCGTCACCGGTGAGCAATTGGTCGACGCGCAGCCAAGCTTTGACCAGAACGGCGCGCCTGCCGTGTCTTTCCGCTTTGACACTTCCGGTGCGCGCAAGTTCGGCGATTACACCGCCGAGAACATCGGCGCGCCCTTTGCCATCGTGCTTGACAACGAAGTCATCAGCGCCCCCACGATCCAGAGCCATATTCCCGGCGGGTCGGGCATCATCACCGGGCGCTTCACGGTCGAGGAAAGCACCAACCTTGCTGTTCTGCTGCGCGCCGGCGCCCTGCCTGCGGGGCTTAGCTTTGTCGAAGAGCGCACCATCGGGCCGGAACTGGGCCAAGACAGCATCGACGCGGGCAAGATCGCGACCGTGGTCGCCTTCGTCGCCGTGCTGTTCTTCATGTGGGCGTCCTACGGGCTTTTCGGCTTCTTCGCCAATCTCGCGCTGATCATCAACGTCGGGCTGATTTTTGGCCTATTGAGCCTGATCGGAGCCACGCTGACGCTGCCGGGCATCGCCGGGATCGTGCTGACCGTCGGCATGGCGGTCGACGCCAACGTGCTGATTTTCGAGCGTATCCGCGAAGAGCAGCGCAATGCCAAGGGGGCCGCGCGAGCGATCTCGCTGGGGTATGAACGTGCGCTCAGCGCCATTCTGGATGCCAATATCACCACTTTCATCGTGGCGGTCATCCTCTTCGCTCTCGGCTCTGGTCCGGTGCGCGGCTTTGCCGTGACGCTGGGGCTGGGCATCGTCACATCGGTCTTCACCGCCTATTTCGTCACCCGCTTGCTGGTGGTGATCTGGTTTGAACGCCGCCGTCCCAAGACAATCGAGGTTTGACATGCGACTGAAGCTGGTACCCGACAATACGAACTTCGATTTCTTCGGCTATGCCAAGATCACCTTCGGTGCCTCGGTGGTGCTGATGGTGCTGTCCCTGATCGCCTGGGGCGTGATGGGGCTGAACTTCGGCATCGACTTCCGCGGCGGCACCACCCTGCGGACCGAAAGCACCCAAGCCGTCGATGTGGGCGCCTACCGCGATGCGCTGGCCCCGCTGGAGCTGGGCGACGTGACCATCTCCGAGGTTTTTGACCCCGGTTTCGGTGCCGACCGCCATGTGGCGATGATCCGCGTGCAGGCTCAAGAAGGGCAGCAGGCGGCGACCTCCGACACGATCGAGACCATCGAAGCGGCACTGCAAGGCGTCGCCCCCGATATCAAGTTCACCTCCGTCGAATCCGTGGGCCCCAAAGTCTCGGGCGAGCTGATCCAGACCGCTTTCCTTGCCGTGGGCGGGGCGCTGGCGGCGATTCTGATCTACATCTGGCTGCGCTTCGAATGGCAGTTCTCGGTCGGTGCGGTGGTGGCGCTGTTCCACGACGTTGTGCTGACCATCGGGTTGTTCTCGCTCCTCCAAATCCGTTTCGACCTGCCGGTCGTGGCCGCGATCCTGACCATCATCGGCTATTCGATCAACGACACCGTTGTGATCTTTGACCGCCTGCGGGAGAACCTGCGCAAATACAAAAAGCGGCCCCTGCGCGATGTCATGAACCTCAGCGTGAACGAGACGCTGAGCCGTACGCTGATGACCTCGGGCACCACCTTGCTGGCGCTCATCGCCCTGCTGATCTTGGGCGGCGACGTGATCCGGGCCTTCGTCTTTGCCATCACATGGGGCGTGATCGTGGGCACCTATTCTTCGGTCTATGTGGCCAAGAACGTGGTGCTCTACCTTGGCGTCAAGCGCGATTGGTCCAAGCCCGACGCGGGCGCGGGCACGCAATTCGCCAATATTGATGCCTGACCTGCTGGCGCAGGCCATGGCCACCCCCGGGGTGGCGTGGCTTGCGCTGGCCGTGATCGTGGCGGGGCTGGTGCGCGGCTTTGCCGGGTTCGGCTCTGCCCTGATCATCATGCCTGTCGCGGCCTCTGTCCTGTCTCCGGTCGAAGCGATACTCTTTCTCACCGCGGCCGAGGTGATCGGCCCCCTGCCAAATCTCCCCGATGCCCTGCGCGAGGGCACACCCCGCGAAGTGGGGCGGCTGCTCTTCGGCGTGCTGATCGGGATGCCGCTCGGGCTCTGGGGGCTGTCGTTGGTCTCACCCGAAGGGTTCGGCTGGATCGTCTCGGGGGTGGTGCTGGGACTTCTGGTGCTGCTCCTCGCGGGCTGGCGCTATCATGGGCCACTGGGCGCGAAGCTGGTGACGGCCACCGGCGCTCTGGGGGGCTTTATGACCGGTTTCGCGGGCATTGCCGGGCCGCCGGTGATCCTGCTCTATATGGCGAGCCGGAAGCCCGCTGCGGTGATCCGGGCGAATTTCCTGCTCTATCTTCTGGGGCTCGACCTGATGCTTTTTGCCATGCTGGCGGCCACGGGGCAGGTGGTCTGGCCGGTGTTGTGGCTGGGCCTCTTGGCCGGGGTGCCGAATGTCATCGCCAATATCATCGGGGCGCGGCTATTTGACCCAAAGCGAGAGCGGCTTTTTCGCGCGGTGGCCTATATCGTCATCGCCGCATCGGCTATCCTCGGCCTGCCGTTGTGGAATATCTGAGCCTGTGAGGGACGCGACATGCGATTGAACGAGATCACCTATACCGACGCCAAACCGATCGACGGCTACGGCCCCGGCTTTTTTCGCATCGCCGGCGAGGTCGTCGAGGGCGCGCAGGTGATCGGGCCTGAAGGCATCACCGGCTGGGGCGGTCTGGCCGATCCCGCGCCAGTGCTGGCGCTGGCGGGAAAGGTGGATGTCGTCTTTCTCGGCACCGGGGCGGAGGTGGCGCATATCCCCGATGACCTGCGCGAGACCTTGGAAGAGGCCGGGCTGGGGGTCGAGGTCATGTCCTCTCCCGCCGCTTGCCGCACCTACAACATTCTGCTGAGTGAGGGGCGGCGCATCGCGCTGGCCCTCTTGCCGGTCTAAGGGCGGAGCGGCGCGGCCAGTGCAAGTCAGCAACCTCAGCGTCGCACGCGGCGGGGTGCCGGTGCTCTCGGGCCTGTCCTTCGGATTGGCGGCGGGGGAGGCCTTGGTGCTGCGCGGGCCGAACGGGGCCGGGAAGACGACGCTGCTGCGCTGTATCGCGGGGCTGCAAGCGCCCCTCGCGGGACAGATCGAGGGGGCGGAGGACCGGGTCGCCTATGCCGCCCATGCGGATGGGCTGAAATCCATGCTGACCGTACGCGAGAACCTGAGCTTTTGGGCGCAGGTCTTTGGCAACACTGACATTTCCGCCGCCCTTGACGGCTATGCGCTGCACCCTTTGGCGGACCGTTTGGCGGCGACCCTTTCCGCCGGGCAAAAGCGCCGTTTGGGTTTGGCGCGGCTCTTGGTGACGGGGCGGCCGATCTGGGTCTTGGATGAGCCGACCGTCTCGCTTGACGCGGATGCGGTGGCGCTGTTCGGCGCTGTCCTGCGCGGGCATTTGGCGAGCGGTGGATCGGCCCTCATGGCCACGCATATCGATCTGGGGGTTGAAGCGCGGATGCTCGACATCGGCGCCTATCGCGCGGCCCCCGATGCCGATCTCGGCGCCAGCGATGCGGCCTTTCTATGAAGGCGTTGTTGCTACGAGACCTGCGCTTGGCGCTGCGGGCAGGCGGGGGCTTTGGCCTTGGCTTGGCGTTCTTCCTGATCGTGACAATGTTGGTGCCCTTCAGCGTCGGGCCGGAGGCCACGCTGCTGCGTGCGATTGCGCCCGGTGTGCTTTGGCTCGGGGCGCTCTTGGCCTGTCTTCTGTCGCTCGACCGTCTGCTGGCGCTCGACCTCGAAGACGGCTCGTTGGAGCTGCTGCTGACCGCCCCGCTGCCGCTGGAAGGGGCGCTGGCGGTCAAGGCTTTGGCGCATTGGTTGACCACGGGGCTGCCGCTGGTGCTGGCGGCACCCTTTTTGGGGGTGATGCTGCAACTCGCCGCGCCGGGGCATCTGTGGCTGCTCGTCTCGCTGGCGCTCGGCACGCCTGCGCTCTCGGTGATTGGCATGTTCGGCGCGGCGCTGACGGTGGGGATCAAACGCGGTGGGCTGCTTCTGTCGCTGCTGGTGCTGCCGCTCTATATTCCAACGCTGATTTTCGGGGCCGAGGTCGCCCGGCGCGGGGCGGCGGGCTTGGAGGTCACGACGCCGCTTTTGATGCTGGCGGGGCTGACGCTGGCCGTGGTGGCCTTGATGCCATTTGCCGCAGCCGCCGTGCTACGGATGGGGTTGCGATGACCCCGAAAAATCGTGCATTGAGCACCACCCAACCGCGCGATAGGTAGTCGGCATGTCCCTTTGGCAATACGCAAACCCGGTCAAATTTCTTGCGCTTTCGCAGCGCGTGCAGCCTGCGCTTTGGGTGCTGGCAGCGGCGTTTGTGAGCGTGGGCTTGCTCTGGGGCTTTTTCGGCACGCCTGATGACGCGCGGCAGGGCAGCACGGTCAAGATCATCTACCTGCATGTGCCCGCCGCCCTGATGGCGATCAATGCGTGGTTCATGATGCTGGTGGCCTCGCTCATCTGGTTGATCCGCCGTCACCACGTCAGCGCATTGGCGGCCAAGGCCGCGGCCCCCGTGGGGCTGGTGATGACGCTGATCGCACTGGTGACGGGGGCGATCTGGGGCCAACCGATGTGGGGCACATGGTGGGCCTGGGATCCGCGGCTCACGTCCTTCCTAATCCTGTTCCTTTTCTACCTCGGCTACATCGCGCTGTGGCAGGCGGTCGAAGACCCCGACACCGCCGCCGATCTGACCTCGGTTCTTTGCCTTGTCGGCTCGGTCTTTGCGGTCCTGTCGCGCTATGCGGTGCAGTTCTGGAACCAAGGGTTGCATCAAGGCACCTCGATCCCCGTCGCGACAGGCAACCGCAGTGTGGCGGATGTCTTCTTTTATCCGCTGGTTCTGGCCATGCTGGGCTTCGGCCTGCTGTTTCTGGCGCTGGTGGTCTATCGCACGGGCACCGAAATTCGCCTGCGCCGCACGGCGGCGCTCAGGGCGCGGATGAACAGGGGAGCGTGATGCCGGAGCTTGGAAAATACGCGGGCGAGGTGCTCTCGGCCTATGCCGTGTCTCTGCTGCTACTGGCAGCGCTGATCGGCTTGACCCTCTGGCGTGGCCGCACAGCGCGCCGGGCCTTGGAAGAGACAGAGCAGGAGGCCGGACGCCGTGGCTAAACTCTCGCCCATGATGATCGCGCCGCCGGTGATCTTTGCCGCTTTCGTCGCACTGGCCGCCGTTGGCATGTACCGCGACGATCCCGAGGGGCTGCCCTCGACGCTGGTGGGGCAACAGGCGCCTGCCATGCCCGAGGCCACGCTGCCCGGCTATCCGCAGGCCACGGACGACATGCTGCGCGCAGGGCAAGTGAGCTTGGTGAACTTCTGGGCCAGTTGGTGCCCGCCCTGCCGCGCGGAACACCCCAAACTGCTTGAGATGCAGGCCGAGGGGATGAACATCATCGGGGTCAATTTCAAGGATACCGAGAAGAACGCGACCGCCTATCTGAGAGATGAAGAAAGCCCCTTTGCCGGGGTCGGTTTCGACCCGCAGGGCCGGGTGGCGATTGATTGGGGCGTGACCGCCCCGCCAGAGACTTTCATCGTCGACGGGGACGGCACGGTATTGTTCCGTTTTGCCGGGCCGCTGGTCGGCAGTGATTACGAACAGCGGTTCCTCCCGGCTCTGCGGGATGCGATCACCCGCTGATCTTGGCGGCGTATTCGACCAGACGTTTCGCCTGATATGTGACGGATTTCTTGCCCGTGTCGCTTAGCGGGCCGGGTTCGCAGGAGTATCCGTAGGGGTTACCGCCATCTTCGAATTTGATGCCTTCGGCATAGCCCGGCGGCACGATGATTGCCCCCCAGTGCATCGCAGTGACATAGATCGACTGAAGCGTCGTCTCCTGCCCGCCGTGCGGGTTCTGCGCCGAGGTGGTCGCCGTGATCGCCTTATTGGCAAGCGCCCCCGACTGCCAGAGCGGCCCCAACGTGTCGATGAAGGCGCGGAACTGGCTGGCGGCGACGCCAAAGCGGGTGGGGGCAGAGATGAAATAGCCATCCGCCCATTCCATGTCCTCGGGTTTGGCCTCGGGGATGTCCTGCATCTTGTCCAACTGCGCGCGCCACGCGTCTTGCCCATCGACGACGGCCTGCGGGGCGGTCTCGGCGCAGCGACGCAGGCGCACCTCGGCGCCTGCCTCTTCGGCGGCGCGGGCGGCTTGCTCTGCGATGGCGTGGTTTGTCCCATAGGTGGAGTAGAACAGAACGGTGATTTTCGGGCTCATGGTATCTCCTTTCTCGAGGTGCTTCGGGATTAACGGAATGCTTGGGTCTTCTGTTCCCCGGGGTCAGAGCGAATAGGGCCGCGCCCATTCGCGCAGGCGGTCGATAAACTGGGCATTGGTCAGCTGGTCCAAGCGGCCCTCGGGCGCGGTGAAACCGGGCAGCGGCTCGAGCGCGATGCGCAGGCGGCGCATTTGTTCGGGGTAGGGGGCCACCCGCTCGGCCAGTTCCACCATCCCTGCGGGCACCCGGCGGGCGGGGTGTTCGGCGCTGTAGTAGAGCGCGAATTGCATCGCATTGAGGTTCGACACCAGATCGGCGAGGGCGGGCATGATGACCGTGTTCATCTCATCGCTGTCCGCCGCGAACATCGACGCCTTGCTCAAAAGCCCCCGCGCTTGCGCAACGGTGGTGGTGGTCGACAGCACGAAGCTGACCGAGAGCGTGAGGATCACCATCCCATTGACCCCGACGAGCACGGACATCACCATCCAGAAGGGGCTTTGCGTCTGCAGCGGCCCGCCGCCGAGGGTCGAAAGCAGATGACCCACAAAGGCGGAGTCGCGGACAAAACCCGCAGGCTCTGTGCTATCCGACATGACCACGGCATCGCGGCTCAGCTGAAACACCAAAGTCCAGCCGAGGGAGACGAGCACGATCCAAGTCACCGCGATGGCTGTCATCACCACCGGGCCGGAAAGCCGGTGCCGGGCATTTCCCTTTGGCATGAGTTTGGTGAAAAGGAAAAAAGCCGCCCGTGCCACCCGCTCCGACAGGGGGGCCACAGGGGCCGCGCCAATCGCGGTATAGAGAAAATCCAGCAGCACGATAACAAGGATCACCGCGCCCAAAGCGCCTAGTGCGTAACTTGCTAACATTGCTGTGCCTTCCTCGAAAACAATCGTCTTACGAAGGCAACCCGTGATGAGGCGGCAGGTTCCCGCCTAGGGCGTTGGGGCAAAGAAAAGGAGCGGCCCACGGGGGCCGCTCCTTGGAATTGTTTGGCTGTGGCGATGGGCGTTTAGGCCGATTTCGCCAGATTGCGCAGCACGTAGTGCAGCACGCCGCCGTGCTCAATGTATTCGATCTCGATCGCGGTATCGATGCGGCACTTGAGGGTGATTTCCTTGGTGCTGCCATCCGCCATGGTGATCTTGCAGGGCACTTCCTGCAACGGCTTGATTGTGTCCAGCCCTTCGATTGAGACGGTCTCATCCCCGGTGAGTCCCAGCGATTTGCGGGTGTCGCCGCCGGTGAACTCGAAGGGGATGACGCCCATGCCAACGAGGTTGGAGCGGTGGATACGCTCAAAGCTTTCGGCGATCACGGCCTTCACACCCAGAAGGGCGGTGCCCTTCGCGGCCCAGTCGCGCGAGGAGCCCGCGCCGTACTGCTCGCCGCCGAAGATCACCAGCGGGGTGCCGTTCTCCTGATGCGCCATGGCGGCATCGAAGATCGAGGTCTGCGCGCCATCGGGGCCCTTGGTGTAGCCACCTTCGACGCCATCCAGCATCTCGTTCTTGATGCGGATGTTGGCGAAGGTGCCGCGCATCATGACTTCGTGGTTACCGCGACGCGAACCATAGGAGTTGAACTCCCGCACCGGCACCTGACGTTCGGTCAGATACTGGCCCGCAGGCGTGGTTTCCTTGAACGACCCGGCGGGCGAGATGTGGTCGGTGGTGATCATGTCACCCAGCACGGCCAGCACTTTCGCGCCTTCGATGTTCGAAATCGTGCCCGGCTCAGGCGACATGCCTTGGAAGTAGGGCGGATTTTGCACGTAGGTCGACTGCGGCGGCCAATCGTAGGTCTTGCTGTCGGTGGTCTCGACCGCCTGCCACTTTTCGTCGCCTTTGAAGACATCGGCGTATTTCTCTTGGAAGGCTTCGCGCGTCACGGTCTGTTCGACCAGTTCGGCGACTTCCTGCGTCGAGGGCCAAATGTCTTTCAGGTAGACGTCATTGCCGTTCTTGTCCTGACCCAGCGGGCTGTTGGTCAGGTCGTGGTTCATGTCACCCACCAGCGCATAGGCCACCACCAGCGGCGGGGAGGCGAGGTAGTTGGCGCGCACGTCGGGGCTGATGCGGCCCTCGAAGTTACGGTTGCCCGAGAGCACCGAGGTGCCGATCAGGTCATAGTCGTTGATCGCCTTGCTGATCGGCGCTTCCAGCGGGCCGGAGTTGCCGATGCAGGTAGTGCAGCCGTAACCGACGAGGTTGAAGCCGATGGCGTCGAGATCGTCTTGCAGGCCCGCGGCCTCAAGGTAATGCGACACGACCTGCGAACCCGGCGCCAGCGATGTCTTGACCCAAGGCTTGCGGGTCAGACCCAGCTCACGCGCCTTGCGCGCCACAAGGCCCGCGCCGATCATCACATAGGGGTTCGACGTGTTGGTGCAGGAGGTGATCGAGGCGATCACGATGGAGCCGTCATGCAGCTGGTAATGGCCGTCGTCGGTCATCACATAGCCACGGTTGTGGTGGCCCTCGTCGCCGGGAATGTCCTGCGGCTCGGGCTGGCCGCCTTCGCCTTCCCAACGGATTTCAGAGTTCGCGGAGGTGTCTTTGCCTTCGCGGATGCCCTTGACGTATTCGGCGAATGCCGTGTGCGCCTTGTCGAGTGCGATGTAGTCCTGCGGACGCTTGGGGCCCGAGATCGCGGGCACGATGGTGCCCATGTCGAGGGACAGGGTGTCGGTGTAAACCGGTGCGTAATCCGCATCGCGCCACATGCCGTTTTCCTGCGCATAGGCTTTGACTAGCGCCACGCGATCCTTGTCGCGGCCGGTGTTGGTCAGATAGCGCAGGGTCTCGTCGTCGATCGGGAAGAAGCCACAGGTGGCACCGTATTCGGGCGCCATGTTGGCGATTGTCGCACGGTCCGCCAGCGGCAGGTGGTCAAGGCCGTCACCGTAGAATTCCACGAATTTGCCGACCACGCCTTTTTCGCGCAGCATCTCGACCACTTTCAGCACGAGGTCGGTGCCTGTGGTGCCTTCCATCATGCGGCCCGTCAGCTCAAAGCCCACGACCTCGGGGATCAGCATGGAGATCGGCTGGCCCAGCATCGCGGCCTCGGCCTCGATCCCGCCGACGCCCCAGCCCAGAACGGCGGCGCCGTTGACCATGGTTGTGTGGCTGTCGGTGCCGACCAGCGTGTCGGGGTAGGCCACTTCCTCGCCGTTCTGGTCCTTGTCGGTCCAGACGGTCTGCGACAGATACTCAAGGTTCACCTGGTGGCAGATGCCGGTGCCGGGGGGCACAACGCGGAAGTTGTTGAACGCCTTCTGACCCCACTTGAGGAAGGTGTAACGCTCGATATTGCGCTCATACTCGCGGTCCACGTTCATCTGGAAGGCGCGCGGGTTGCCAAACTCGTCGATCATGACCGAGTGGTCGATCACGAGGTCGACGGGATTGAGCGGGTTGATTTTGTCCGCGTCGCCACCAAGCGCCACCAGACCGTCGCGCATCGCGGCAAGGTCGACCACCGCCGGCACGCCGGTGAAGTCCTGCATCAGCACGCGGGCCGGGCGGTAAGCGATCTCACGCGGGTTCTTGCCGCCCTTGGTCGCCCATTCGGCGAAAGCCTTGATGTCGTCTTGGGTGACGGTCTTGCCGTCTTCAAAACGCAGCATGTTTTCCAGAACGACTTTCAGCGCCGCTGGCAGTTTGGAGAAATCGCCCAGACCAGCCGCTTCGGCGGCGGGGATGGAGTAATAGGCGACGTTCTGGCTGCCAACGGAGAGGGTTTTCCGTGTCTTGGCACTGTCGTGACCGACTTGGATTGTCATGGCGGGCTCCCTTCGGGGTCTGATGGGTGGCTAGATTTCCGTCTCAATGCCACTACGGGCGCGGCGGTTCAACTGTTATCAAGCGGTTTCGCGCGATTTTGTATACCATTGTGTACCGACTTTAAAGGGGGCATCATGCGCATTTCAGGCTGTGGGCGCTAACGGCCGTTTCAACAAAGGTTGATTGGTATTTCACGCGCCCAGCCGTTAGACCAAAGCCATCACCGCGATATTGATCCGTCTGGAATTTTATGAAGCCCCTGATTTTTCCCGTCCTTGCCGCATTTTCGCTGCTGGCCGCGCCTTTGCAGGCTCAGCAGGAGCAGCCTGTGGTGGTCGAACTCTTTACCTCTCAGGGCTGTTCCTCTTGTCCCGATGCCGATGCGATGCTCGCCGAATTGGCCGAACGGGAGGATATCATCGCGCTCGCGCTGCATGTGGATTACTGGGATTACATCGGCTGGGAGGATCCTTTCGGCGATCCGGCCCATGCCGAGCGGCAGCGCGGCTATGCGGCTGTCGGCGGGCGGCGCAGCGTCTATACGCCCGAGCTGATCGTGCAGGGGCAGACCGATATCGTCGGCGCGAAACCGATGAAACTGATGGACGCGGTCGAACGTCATGCAGAGGCCGCGCCGCAGGTGGCGCTGACGGTCGCGCGGTCCGGTGCAGCGGTTGAGATCACGGCAGACCCTTTGGCCGGAGGCGTGGGGCCGATGCAGGTCCACATGCTGCGCTATTCCCCGATGGAGCGGACCAAGGTCACCCGGGGGGAAAACGCGGGCCATGTCATGGAGCACAGCAACGTGGTGCAGGGCTGGCAGGTCTTGACGGAGTGGGACGGGGCGGCGCCGCTGTCACTGCGTGCCGATGCTGAGGGCGATCTGCCCGTCGTGGTCATCGTTCAGCGCAAAGCGCAGGGCGGGCCGGGGGCGATCCTCGCCGCCGCGCGAGCCAAGTAAGGCGCGCCGTCAGGTTTCGTAGGGCCGCCAGCGGCGGTGCACCCAGAACCACTGTTCCGGCGTCTTGGTGACCTGCGCGGTCAGACTGTCGTTCAGCGCCTGCGTCATGGTCATCGGATCGCTATGCGGCACCGGCGCTTCGAGCACCACGTCAAAGCTGACGCCATCGTCCTGTCGAATGCCGTAAAAGGGGATCAGCAGCGCATCATAGCGCAGTGCCAGTTCCGCCGCCGAGATGGCGGTGCGGGCAGGCTTGCCGATGAAATCGAGGATCGGCGCGCGGATGACATGTTGGTCGAACAGCAGCACCAGCCGACCGCCCTGTTTCAGATGCCGCACGAAGCCCGCCGTGCCGCGCCGCCCTTGGGGGAACACCGGCCCGCCGAAAGCTTCGAGCGTTTTGACGTAATGCGCGTTGAAATAAGGGTTTTTCATCTCGCGGTAGAGCCCGCCGATGTCATAGCCCCGCGCCACGAGGGAGGCCCGCGCCGCTTCGTAATTGCCGTAATGCCCGGTCACGAGGATCACCGGCTGGCCCGTGCGGTTGGCCTCTGCCAGCGCCGCCATGCCCGGCCCCTGTGGGGCCACCTCGGCCATGCGTTTGGGAAAGTCCTCGGCGGAGTAATTCTCGATAAAAGACCGCCCGAGATTGTTGAGGCAGCGCGTGGCAATCTCCTCATGCCGGGCAAGCGGCATCTCGGGCCAGACATGCTCAAGATTGTCCAGCGCACGGCGGCGGTAGCCCGCGAGCGGGGCCAGAACATGCTGCACCAATCCGCCGACAAAGCCGACCCGCGTCTTATAGGGCAGGGCCAAAGCGGTGCGGATGATGCCGACGATCAGCAGGTTGCTTAGGTAATGCCGGGCCCGGCGACCGAAGGGATAGGGTTTTTTGGCTTGGGGGGCTGGGTCCGACATGGGCTCTGACAGGCTGTTAAACTTGTCCTGACATAGCCTGCGCCGACGCGCGCAACAAGCCGTGCCGAGCGCCATAGGCCGGGGTCAGCCGTCAGAGGCCCGGGCAGCGCGTGCATTGTACTTGGTCGCCGGTGGCAATCTCAGGCGGTGGCGTCCGGTACGCAGGTGCCGCTCTTGATGTCGAGTTTCATACCCTCCGCGCAGGTCATGACCTGTTTGTCATGAACACAGCCCGAGGCGAGGGCGAGGGAGGGGGCCGTGAGCGCCATGAGGGCGCCGAGTGTCAGTGCGAGTTTCATGTCGTTTGCTCCTTTGACAGGCGCGGACAGGGTACACCCACCCGCGCCAATCTCAAAGCAATAGGATGAACGCCTTACGCGCCGAAGACGCGCTTGAAGATCGTGTCGACATGTTTGGTGTGGTAGCCCATGTCGAATTTCTCGTTGATGCCCTCTTCGCCGAGCGCCGCGACGACCTCTTCATCGGCCAGCAGCAATTCGCGGAAATCGAGCCGTTCTTCCCAGACCTTCAGCGCGTTGCGCTGCACCATGGAATAGGCGTCTTCGCGGCTGACGCCCGCTTGGGTCAGGGCCAGAAGCACCCGCTGGCTCATCACGAGGCCGGGAAATTTGTTCATGTTTTCCAGCATGTTATCGGGGAAGATCAGCATCTTGTCGACGACGCCCGCCAGACGGTGCAGGGCGAAGTCCAGCGTCACGGTGGCATCGGGGCCGATGCCGCGCTCGACGGAGGAATGCGAGATGTCGCGCTCATGCCAAAGCGCCACGTTCTCCATCGCCGGGATTACCGACATGCGCACGAGCCGGGCCAGACCGGTCAGGTTCTCGGTCAGCACCGGGTTCTTCTTATGCGGCATGGCCGAGGAGCCTTTTTGCCCCATGGAGAAGAATTCCGCCCCTTCCAGCACCTCGGTCCGCTGCATGTGGCGAATCTCGATGGCGACGTTTTCGATGCTGCTGGCGATGACGCCGAGCGTGGCAAAGAACATCGCATGACGGTCGCGCGGGATGACTTGGGTCGAAATCGGCTCGGGGTTGAGGCCCAGTTTCTCACAGACATGCTCTTCGACGCGCGGGTCGATATTGGCGAAAGTGCCGACCGCGCCCGAGATCGCGCCGGTGGCAATCTCCTCACGCGCGGCGACGAGACGGGCGCGGTTGCGGTCCATCTCGGCATAGAAACGGGCAAAGGTGAGGCCCATGGTGGTGGGTTCTGCGTGGATGCCGTGGCTGCGGCCCACGCGCACGGTGTCTTTATGCTCAAGCGCGCGTTTCTTCAGCGCGGCAAGCAGCTTGTCCATACCGTCGAGCAGCAGGTCGGCGGCACGGGTCAGTTGCACGTTGAAACAGGTGTCGAGCACGTCGGAGGAGGTCATCCCCTGATGCACGAACCGCGCCTCATCGCTGCCGACATGTTCGGCCAGATGCGTGAGGAAGGCGATGACGTCATGTTTGGTCACGGCTTCGATCTCGTCGATGCGAGCCACGTCAAATTCGACGTCCTTGGCTTTCCAGACGGCTTCGGCATTCTCGCGCGGGATGGTGCCCAGATCGGCCATGGCGTCGCAGGCATGGGCCTCGATCTCGAACCAGATGCGGAATTTCGTTTCCGGCGACCAGACGGCAACCATATCGGGACGGGAATAGCGGGGGATCATGCGCGCACCTTTTTAGGACAGGGGATGGGTCAAGGGCGGCATAGACTGACTTGGGGGTAAGAACAAGTCTGAGGGGGGAGGGCCAGCGCCTGCCCGGTCGCATCAAAGGTGCGCCAGATATACCGGCACGCCTTTAATATGGCGGGCGGTCAGGCGATGGCCCGGCGTCTGCGGCGTGATTCCGGGCCAGGGTGTTAGAGTCACCGTCGTTACAGAAGCTCCGTCACCACCGTCGAACTCCGCTCCAACGTCCGATGCACGGGGCATTTATCCGCAATCTGCAAGAGCCGTTGGCGCTGCTCTTCGGTCAAATCCCCCTCTAGTCGGATACGCCGCCGCCATGTGTCGATCTTCTCCGCCGCCCCGGTGCCTGCGTCCTGCGCGTGCACCTTGTCGTGGCAGACATCCACGCTCACGCCGTCGAGCGGCCAGCCTTTGCGCCGGGCATACATGCGGATGGTCATCGAGGTGCAAGCGCCCAATCCGGCGGAGAGAAACCCATAGGGCGACATGCCGCGGTTGGTGCCGCCATAGGCCCGCGGCTCATCCGCCAGCGCGTGGTGATGCGGGCCTGCGGTCACGTCTTGTAAGAACCCATCGGCATCCGCTTCGGTCACGCGAACGATGCCTTCGGGCGCGCCGGGGGGCGGGGCGGGGGATTTCAGCGCCATGTAGCGATCCGCCCATGTGGCGATGATTTCTGCCGCATATTCGGCGTCGCGCGGGCGGGTGATCAGGTGGTCGGCATCGTCAAGGGTGACAAAGCTTTTGGGGTGTTTCGCGGCCATGAAAATCTGTCCGGCGTTGTCGATGCTGACGATCTCATCGCGCGGCGCGTGCATCACCAACAGGGCGGCTTTCAGCCCGGCGATATCGGGGGCCAGCGTGGCGCCCTGCACATCGTCGATAAACCCCTGGCTAATGGTAAAGGGCCGTCCGCCGAGATTGACCTCGGCACTGCCATTGGCCGAAATCTCGGGCAGGCTTTCGGCGAAGTTATGGGTCACATGGGCGGGATCGAACGGCGCGCCGAGCGTGGCGACGGCGCTGACATGAGGCAGTTGTGCAGCGGCTTTCAGAACCGCCGCGCCGCCCAGTGAATGGCCGATCAAAAGCGCGGGGGCCATGTCACGGCCCGACAGATAGCGGCAAGCGGCGAGCAGATCATCGACGTTGGACGAGAACGACGTCTCCTCGAAAGCGCCTTTCGAGTGGCCCAGTCCGGTGAAGTCAAAGCGCAGCACCGCAATCCCCATCGCCGCCAGACGGCCGGCGATGCGCCGCGCGGCGGGGCTGTCTTTGCCGCAGGTGAAACAATGCGCGAAAAGCGCGGTCGCCAGATGCGGCCCCTCCGGCATGTCCAACCGGGCGGAGAGTTCCGTGCCGCCCGAGCCGGGAAAGGTGATGCGTTCGATGGCCATGAGGCTCTCCAGTTTGCTTGGGCTAAAGGTGACATCTGTAGCGGTCGGATCAAGGGCCGGGGCCGCGCGCTCACCCAAGCGTGACGCGAAAGCACTGCGCGTGATCGCATTTGCCCGGGCTTGTTGCTTTGTATACGACTTGTGCAAAACCCCTGTCGGAGACATATCTTGGCCCAGCCCCCCAAACCGAACCTGCACCCTGCCACCATCGCGGCTCAAGCCGCGGGCGCCGTCGATCCTGCGTCGGGCGGGGTGGTGCCGCCGGTGCAATTCGCCACCACCTATCTGCGGGATGAGAATTACGATCTGGTCAATCCCGACAACGTCTATCTGCGCTCGCATAACGAAAATACCCGCGTGGCGGAGCGTCTGCTGAATGCGCTGGAAGGGGCCGACGAGACGCTGATCTTCCCCTCGGGCATGGCGGCCATCGCGGCGGTCTTTCGCACCGTTCCCAATGGGGCGAGCGTGGTGGTGCAAAGCCAGATTTACTGGGGCACGACGAAATGGATCCGCGATTTCTGCGCCCGGCGGCAGATCGCGCTGCATGAGGTGGACGCAAGCGATCTGGATGCCTTCGCCGCCCTGTGCCGCGCCGAAAAGCCCGATCTGTGCCTGATCGAGACGCCGTCGAACCCATGGCTGCGGATCACCGATATCGCCGGGGCCGCCGCCGCCGCGCATGAAGTGGGCGCGACGCTGGTGGTCGACAGCACCGCGGCCACACCGGTGCTGAGCCAGCCGTTGGAGCTTGGCGCGGATATCGTGATGCATTCGGCGACCAAGGGGATCAACGGCCATTCCGACGTTCTGGCCGGATCGCTCGCCACCAAAGACGCCGGGACGCCGCGCTGGCAGATGATCCGCGATGACCGCAACGAGGCGGGCGCGGTCATTGGCCCGATGGAGGCGTGGCTGCTGGCGCGTGGGATGCGCACCCTGCCGCTCAGAATGCGCGAAATGTCTCGCAATGCCATGACCTTGGCCGAGTTCCTGTCGGATCATCCGCAGGTGGAACAGGTGATGTACCCCGGCCTGCCGGACCATCCCGGCCATGCGCTGGCCGCGCTACAGATGCGCGGCGGCTATGGCGGGCTGTTGTCCTTTGTCGTCAAAGGCGGAGCCGAGGCGGCGTTGAAAGCGGCGGGGCGGATGCAGCTGTTCCACCGCGCGACCTCGCTCGGGGGGGTGGAAAGCCTGGTCGAGCATCGCCACACGATCGAGCCGCATACCGGGATCCCCGAGGGGCTGCTGCGTTTGTCGGTCGGGATCGAGGATGTCGAAGACCTTGGCGCCGATCTGGGCCAGGCGCTCGGGCAGTAGGTGCAGGGAAACCGGATTGGCCGCGCACCCTCGCGGCCAATCTTGCATCACCTTTCAGACCATTCCTGCAACTTGTCGATCACCCCATCGGTCAGCGATTGCAGATCCTCCTGCACCGCCAGCGCCGGGCAGGGCTGATCTAGCCGCGCGGCCATATCGCCCATGTGAAAGCCATTCGCGCTGTCGAGCGTTTCCAACTCCTCCCATGTCACCGGCACGGCGACCGGCGCAGCGGGACGCGCGCGCAGGGAATAGGGCGCGATGGCCGTGGCGCCGCGTTCATTGCGCAGCCAGTCGATGAAAATCCGGCCCTTGCGCTTGGCCTTGGACATGGTCGCGATATAGCGGTCAGGGTCTTGCGCGGCCATGACATGGGCAAAGGTCTTGGCGAAAAGTTTGACCGTTTCCCAACCGCGCGTCCGGCGCAGGGCCAGCCAGACATGCACGCCCTTGCCGCCGGTGACGATCACCCCCGATCGCAGGCCGAGGGCCGCCAGCGCATCGCGCAGCTCAAAGGCCGCCGCGCGGACATCGGCCCAGTCCAGCCCTTCATCAGGGTCGAGGTCGAAAACCAGCCGGTCGGGGCGGTCCAACCGATCTACCCGCGCGCCCCAGGTGTGATATTCCAGACTGCCCATCTGCGCCGCCGCGATCAGGCTGTCGGGGCGCGTGGCATAGAGGTAATCCGCCGCCTCGCCATCGCTTTCCTCGATCGAGACGCGTGACAGCGCGTCGGGCATCCCGCCGCTGTCGTGCTTCTGAAAGAAACATTGCCCGTCGATCCCCGAGGGGCAGCGGAAGAGCGACAGCGGGCGGTGGCCCATGAGGTCGATCATTCGCTCGCCAACACGTTCGTAATGCCGCGCCACATCGCCTTTGGTGCAACCCGCATCGGGGAAGACTCTGCGGTCGGCGTTGCTGATCTGCACGCCGCCGATCTTGCTGCCGTCGCCCATTTCCGGCTCCTCCTGCGGTTCCTCCATGGTCACGTTGCTCGCGTTCTTATCCTCGCGCAGGCCCAGAAAACTGCCGTGGCGGATCACGCCATCGGCGGTAAATTCGGCAAAATCGACCTCGGCCACCAGATCGGCGCGGATCCATTTGGCATCGCGCGCCACCTCCGCAGGCACATCGGCTGCGGGCGGGGTCTTGCGGGCGGTCATGGCGCGGGCGAGGTCGGCCATCACCGCCTCGGAAAACCCCGTGCCGACGCGGCCCTTGTAGCGCAATTCGCCGCCCTCATGGCTGCCCAGCAGGAGCGAGGCAAAGGCGCGGCCCTTTTTGTCGGAGGGGGAATAGCCAATGATGACGAATTCCTGCCGCCGGGTGCATTTGACCTTGAGCCAGCTTTTGCTGCGCCTGCCAGTATAGGGCGCGTCGATGCGTTTGGAGATGATCCCCTCGGCCCCGGCTTTGCAGGCGCGGTCGAAGACTTCGGGGCCATGGCCGACGACATGCTCGCTCAGCCGCAGCGGCCCGCCTGCGGGCACGCCGGATAGCAACTGCGCCAGACGGGCGCGGCGGTCCATCTGCGGCGCGGCGCGAAAATCCTCCCCGTCGAGCGACAGCAGATCGAAGGCGTAAAAGACCAGCGGATGCCCCTCTTTCAGCGCCTTTTGCAACGAGGAGAAGGCCGAGCCGTTGATCTTGGCCGCCATGACCTCTCCGTCCAACAGCGCCCGGTCGCAGGGCAGCGGATCGAAGGCGGCCGCAAGCGCGCCGAACTTAACGGTCCAATCCTTGCCTGAGCGGGTAAATAGCCGCGTGCCGTCCTTGCCGAGGGACACCAGACAGCGGTAGCCGTCGAACTTCGTCTCATGCATCCAGCCGTCCCCCTCGGGCGCGTCGGCGACGAGGGTGGCAAGCTGGGGTTTGACGAAAGCGGGGTTCTTGCCTTTGCGTTTGGGGCGCGGGTCGGCGACCTTTTTGGCGGGGGCGTCCTTGGCGATCTCGGCCATTGTGCGGCCCGTGGTGATCGACCGGGCGGTGCCTTTGGTCAGCCCATCGGGCAGATCGCGGGCATAGTCGTCACGTTCCTTGATCAGCAGCCAGTTCTCTCGCTTTTCCCGGCGCCGCATCCGCACCAGCGTCCAACCGCCCTGCATGTGCTGGCCCTGCAGCGTGAACTTGAGTTTGCCGTCTTTCAGCCCCTTGGCCACATCGACTTGCGGCATCCATGTGCCCCGGTCCCAGAGCATCACCGTACCGCCGCCATATTGCCCCTTGGGGATCGTCCCCTCGAACCCGCCGTAGTCGAGCGGGTGGTCCTCGGTCCGCACGGCAAGGCGTTTTTCCGACGGGTCGGGGGAGGGGCCTTTGGTCACGGCCCAACTCAGCAGCACCCCTTCCCATTCAAGGCGGAAATCATAGTGCAGGCGGGTGGCATCGTGTTTCTGAACGACAAAACTCTGCCCCGCGCCGCTGCCGATCTGGCCGCGCGGCTCGGCTGTCGCCTCGAAATCGCGTTTGGCGTTGTAGCTGGCCAGCCTGTCGGGGGATTTGGCCATCACGAGGCCTTCTTACGCGGCGCCTTTTTCTTGGCGCTGGATTTCCTACCCCCCGCTTCTTTCAGGCTCTCTTTCAGCGCGCCCATAAGGTCGATCACATTCTCGCCCTCGGCGGCGCTGTCATCCCCGGTCTGCACGCGCGGGGTCTTTTTGTTCTTCACCTTCGCATCCAACAGCTTTTGCATCGCTTCGGCGTATTTGTCGGTATAGGCGGAGGCGTCGAAGGGCGCGGTTTTCTTGTCGATCAGCGAGGTCGCAACCTCCAGCAGTTCCTTGTCGGTCTTGTCGTCCTCGATATCGGTGAAAATCTCATCCGCCTCGCGCAGCTCATCGGCATAGTGCAGCGTCTCCATCAACAGCCCGTCGCCGCAGGGTTTGATGCAGGCCAGATATTCCTTGCCCCGCATGGTGACCTGCCCCAGACCGACCTTGCCTGCCTGCCGCAGCGCGTCGCGCACCACGCGGTAGGCGTCTTGGGCCAGATCGTCGGAGGCGGTGATGTAATAGGGTTTGTCGAAATAGAGCGGAGAGATTTCGCAGGCATCGACGAATTGCACCAACTCGAAGGTTTTTTTCGTCTCCAGCTTGATCTCATCCACCTCATCGGGGTCGAGCAGGATATATTCGTCGCTGCCGACCTCATAGCCTTTGACGATATCCTCAGCCTTGACCGGACCGATGCCGGGCACGGATTTCTCATAGCGCACCCGCTTGCCCGAGGGTTTGTGAATTTGCCGGAAGGAGACTTTGGAACTGGTCTTGGTGGCCGAGAATATCTCGACCGGGATCGACACCAGCGAGAGGCGAAGTTGACCTTTCCAAAGTGCGCGCGGTGCCATGAGACCTCTCCTACTTGCCCTTCGCGCGGCCTAGCCTGTCGGCTTTGACCGCGTCGCGTTGGCCCATCGGCTCGTCCGGACCGGTGGTGCTGTCCTTGCGGGTCTGGGCCTCCATCTCGGAGTTGAACTCAGCCCCCAAAAGCACGATGAACGCCGAGATCCACAGCCACATGAGCAAGATGATCGCCCCGGCCATGCTGCCGAAACTTTCGTTGTAGCTGCCGAAATTGCTGACGTAGATCGAGAAGCCGACGGAGGCTACGATCCACAGAATACAGGCGATGATGGAGCCGGGGGTGAGCCATTTCCATTCCGCATCGTCGCGGGCGGGGCCATAACGGTAGAGCACCGCCAGCGCGAGCGTGGTGAGTGCTGCGAGCAGCACCCAACTGCCATAGGTGAGCAGCGTCTCAAACCAATCCGGCAGGGCGAAGAAGGCGACCACGGCAGGGACGGCCAGTGTGGCCGAAAGACCCAAAAGCAGCACCCCAATCAACATGAGGGTGAGGCCCAGCGTCCAGATGAGTTTGGGAATGAAACCGCGTGTCTCATCTTCGTCATAGGCGACGTTCAGCCCCTCCATCAGACTGCCCACACCCTTTGAGGCGGAGTAGAGCGCGAGTGCCAGACCAATCAGGAAGGCCCAGCCGAGACCCGTCTCTTCCGACCCGGTCACGGCGACCGCTTGGTCAAGGATGATCGTGGCGGCTTCTTCGGGAATGAGGTTCGTGAGGGATTCAAGTTGCGCGGTAACCTGCGCGGGCTCCATCACCAGCCCGGCGAGGGCCATCAGGGCGGTCACAGCGGGGAAAATCGCCAGCAGCGCGTAAAAAGCGACACCGGCGGCGACAAGCGACACGTGATCGGCGGCGATCTCATCCTTGACCCGCAATAGGATATCTTTCCATCCGGGGGCCGGTATTTCCATCGGCGTTTCCGCTTTCCGTCCGCGCGCCATATCTGGTCCTTCGAATTTTAACTTGAGGCGTAAAATATGCCCGCCCCCGAGGTCGGGAGCGGGCCTAGGCTTGGCTTAGCTCTTCACGTCACCGAGCTTTTGCTTGTCGGCTTCGTTCTTGGCGGCATCGGCCACGCGCTGACCGCTTTCCTTGGCTTTCTTGACGGCGGCATCGGCGGCGGTCTCTTCGTCGGCGGCGGCGTCGGCATTGGCCTTGGTCTCTTTTAAGACCTTGCTCGCTTCGTCCGTCGCTGCCTTAGCAACCTTGCTGAGCTTGTCACGCTCTTCCGCGTAGATACGCTCGGCCTCGTTAAAAAGCGCGTCGCTATGCTCGCCCAGATAGGCGTCTTCGGTGCGGCTGCGGGGCAGGGCGGCACCGATCGCGGCACCCACGGCGAGGGCCAGCGCACCGGCGACCATCGGATGCTCTTCGAACATATCCGCCGCACGCTCACCGCCCTGGCGGGCATAGCGGCCACCGGCATTCCACGCGTCCACAGCACGAGCACGGGCCATCACGATACGTTCACGCGCTTCGGCGGTCATGTTCTCGGTGCCTTCCGACAGACGGTCCCGCAGCGCATGGGCACGCTCGTTGGCGGCATTGGCGCTGTCACGCACGCTATGGACGGCGCCGCTGGCGGTGCTGCGGATGCTGTCGACGGCAGAGCGTGTGCCATAGGACGCGCGGTCCCGGGCATAGCGGGCACCACTGGCGACCGACGACCCGGCAGAGCGGGCACGACCGGCAGCCGAGCTTGCAGCGCCCTTGACGCTTCCGGCGGCAGAGCCTGCGGCCCCGGACACGCCGCTTGCGGCGGAGCCTGCGGCCCCTTTTACGCTGCTTGCGGCCGAACGGGCACGGTCACCAAGGCCGCGACCGTCATCGTCGTCATGATGCACATCACGGGCCCATGCAGGCACATTGTCGCCCGCGCCACGTTCGGAGCCATAGCTGGACGCATAGGCGCTCGCCGGGGCCGAGGAACGGCGGGCGTCGCGCAGGGCGGGGCGGTTTTCAGTATCGGTGACCGGCACCGGCACGGGATGTGCGCGGTCGCGGTCCAGCCCTTCGTAGCCCCGGCGATCGCGGCTGCTGCCGCTGCCGAACATCATCCACGCAAGACCCGCGCCGGTCAGCGCCAGCGCAACCGGGTTGCGCTTGGCCGCGTCAGAGATGGAGCGCCCCCAGTCGCCGCCATGTTCGCGGAACTGATTGGAAAACTGGCGCGCGATGCCTTCGACCGAAAAGCGGTCTTGCAAATCGTCCAGCGTATTGGCCAGACCGGCGCGTTCCCGTTCGATTTCGCGTTCAATTTCTTCGGGGTTTCTGGAGTCATTTGTCATCGTAGACCTCCTTCATGGTCTCTGCGTCACGCTTGACGTTTTTAACGGTGCGGGTCGGCGCAAGGCTGTTAAGCTTCAGATCGTTGGTGCCTTTCTGGACCATCACATAGGCGACGATGGCCAGCAGAACGCCGACGATCACGGCAGACCAACCGGCGGCAATGCCAGCTTCGGTCAGGGCAGCAACCAGAGCGGCGCTCAGTACGTTGAGAGCGGTCAGGGCCACAACCACGGCGCCGACGATCAGGCCAATGGCCACGCCCGCATGTTTCAAGTTTTCGTTCACTTCAGCGCGGGCCAGATCGACTTCTTTGCGCATCAGCGAACTGACGTGGGAGAGTGCTTCGGTCAGCAGGCTCCCGGCGGATTTATTGCTTTCGGTGGTCATGCTTTCTCTCCTGTTACGACGTTGGGCGCGGCAGGCTGTGTCGGCTGAGCGGCGGTGCGGCCCGGCACGGTGCTGGCAGCGCCCGTGGGCGGCGTGCCTGGCATCGGGCGATCAATGCGGTCGTCATCGTCATATTCGACGCCTGAGCCGGCATAGCCGCCCTGTGGCCGATCGCTGGAGGCTTTGGCGAAACGGGTCGCCACGAAGCCCAACAGGGCCGCGCCACCGAGAAAGACCAGCGGGTTACGCTTGGCGAAACCGTTCAGATCGCTCATCATTTCGCCCAAGTCTTTGTCGCGCATGGTGTCAGAGACATCGGCAAGACCGTCGGCCAACTGGCTAAAGCTGCGTTCCTGCGGGGAGCCGCTGCGCAGCTCATCGGCTGCGGTGCGCAGTGCGGAGGCCACGCCTTTCACCTCGTCAGCGGCGGTGTCGCGCGCCTGGTAGGCGTAGTTTGTCGCTTCGGCAGAGACGGTATCAGCCACGTCGCGGGCGTGTGCCTTGGCGGTGTCAGCAGCGCTGCTTGCGGCAGCGGCGGCCTTGTCTTTCGCAGCGGCAGCCTGCTCTTTGGCGGCGGCGCTTTGAGACTGTGTGGTGTTGTTGTCGGGCATGGTGACCTCCTTTAAAATACGAGATTCAGGATCGCGAGAACGACCACGATCAGGCCGATGAGGTAGAAAATTCCGTGCATGGGTCCCTCCATTCGTGTGCAGCAATTTGCTTATCTACGGTCCAACGACTGACGCCGCGCGCGGTTCCCCGGGCGGGGTAAAAGATTGCTGGGAACCCCTTGGCTTGCGGGGGTAAAATGGGGCGCAAAGGCGTTCCCCTTGCACAAAAGCAAGCGGCGCGCCCCGATTGGGACGCGCCGCCGCTTAACAAAGTTTAAGTGTGGTCTTAGCCGTCGATGCGGCTCGCCATGATGGCGATTGCCTTTTGGTATACGCCCGCCGCGTTCCACGCCTGAATGACGCGGAAGTTCGGCTGACCCTCTTGATAGCCCGCCCCCGGCTGCCAGCCTTTCTGGCGCAGGAAATTGGCGGTCGAGGCCAGCGCGTCGACTTCGTTATAGAAGTCCACCCGGCCGTCACCGTTGCCATCTACGCCATATGTCAGCGCATTGCCCGGCAGGAATTGCGTATGGCCCAACTCCCCATGTTTGGCCCCTTGGGTGTTCGAGGTGATGGCGCCGCGGTCGACCAGTTTCAACGCGCCGATGGCATGGGGCACGAAAAAGTCTGAGCGGCGGCAGTCATAGGCCAGCGTGGTGATGGCCGAGACGACACCGCTATTGCCCATGAACCCGCCAAAGCCTGTCTCCATCCCGTGGATCGCCAGCAAAACACCCGCAGGCACGCCGTAGCGCTGCTCAAGCGCGTTATAAAGCCCGGCATTGCGCGCTTTGCGCTTGCGGCCTTGGGCCACGATCGTATCCGCGCCGCGCACCTGCATGAATTTAGACAGGGAGTATTTGAAGGACTTTTGGTTCCGGTCGGCGGCGATGGTGCCATTGGCGTAGCGTGCGCTTGCCAAGGCATCCAAACCGCGCTGGCCGACGCCTGCGGCGCGGGCCTCTTGGGCGAAGGCACCTTTCCACGCGTCAAAGCCATTGGCCGTGTTGCCGCATTGGGCGGCCAGAGTGGGCGCGGCCATGAAGGTGCAGATGGCCGCGGTGGTGGTGAAAAGTGTTTTGAACATGAGATTGACCCTCTGCGTCTGTGTGCCGAGCAAAGGTTAGCCCATATGGGCAACGGTTCAACTCACTTGGCGACGGAAAGGGAAAATCTTTGTCCCTTAGCGCGGCAGAAGGGCGCGGATATATTCCAAGGCGGTACCGGCCCAGAGATTGACCTGCGGGGCGCTGTCTTGGGCAAAGCTTGCCCCGCCGAACAGCAGGCCGACGGTTACCAGAAACATCAGCCCTTTCCGGCTGCGCTTGGCACGGCGCTGCTTGCCGCGCGCCTGTTTGGCGCGCTGTTCGATGCGGTGCAGCCGCTCGTTAAAGGTCGTCGTGGACATCGCCATCTATCCGCTTCCTTCGCAGGGTCATGGTAAAGATTGCTTAAGCGCTGTGGCTCTTTTATGGCAATGGTGCGGCGCGGGGCGGTCAGCTGCCCAGAAAATAAGACACCCCGGCAAAAGCCGCGATCCCGGCGCCGATAAAGCCAAGCAGCATCAGCAGCCCGTCACGATAGAGCAGCGCCAGCCCGAAGATGGATATCACGATCATCGGCGCGGAGGTGGCGAAGGGCACCACTTCAAGCGGGGGAACGGCAAAGCACAGGGCAAGGATGACGACGCAGGCAACCTTCTGACCGGCGGGGCCTGCGATACGCGAGAGCCGAGCTTGGAGTTTGTCGTCGATCCATTGCGAGACGGGCCGCAGCCATTCGACAGACTTCAGTACCTTGTCGGAATCCATGCTGCGTTTGCGCAGCCAGCCCGGCGCCCAGAAATGCTCATACCCCAGCAGCATCCGCAGCGCGATGGTCCCCACCAAAAGGGCCAGCGCGGTTGGAAAGCCGGGAATGCCGCCAAGGGGGGTAAGCTCTATCAACGGCAAAACGGCAAGGGCGGGACCATAGCCGCGCTGGTCGAGCGCGTCGATCAACTGGCCAACGTCGACGGTGTCTTTCCCTTCGGAGGCGTCTTTCAATTCATCAACAACATCTGTCAACGCCGTTGAATCATTGGCCATCATGCGCACCCCTTACTTGCTGCTCTGCCAAGCAAACGCGGCAAGTCTGGCTCCGTTCCGGGGGGTGCCATGCAAAAGGGCGCGGAATGCGCCGCGCCCTTTCGATTTCCTCTCACGCCCCGCGGGGCGGATGGCCGATCAGCAGCTGTAGTACATGCCGAATTCGATCGGGTGTGGGGTCTGTTCGAATTTCAGAACCTCTTCCATCTTCAGCCCGATGTAGCCTTCGATCTGATCGCGGGTGAACACGTCACCGGCCAGCAGGTAGTCCATGTCCTTGGACAGCTCGTCGAGCGCTTCGCGCAGCGAACCGGCCACTGTCGGGATGTCCGCCAGCTCTTCCGCGGGCAGGTCATAGAGGTTCTTGTCCATCGCCTCGCCCGGGTCGATCTTGTTCTTGATGCCGTCAAGCCCGGCCATCAGAAGCGCCGAGAACGCCAGATAGGGGTTCGCCGCCGGATCGGGGAAACGGGCCTCGACGCGCTTGGCCTTGGGGCTTTCGGTCCATGGGATACGCACGCAGCCCGAACGGTTACGCGCAGAGTAGGCGCGCAGAACCGGCGCTTCGAAACCCGGGATCAGACGCTTGTAGCTGTTGGTCGTCGGGTTGGTGAATGCGTTGAGCGATTTGGCGTGGGCCAGAATGCCGCCGATGAACCACAGCGCTTCTTGGCTAAGATCGGCGTATTTATCGCCCGCAAACAACGGCTTGCCGTCTTTCCAGATCGACATGTTGACGTGCATGCCAGAGCCGTTGTCGCCAAAGATCGGCTTGGGCATGAAGGTCGCCGATTTGCCATAGGCGTGGGCCACGTTGTGGATCACGTATTTGTATTTCTGGATTTCATCCGCCTGTTTGGTCAGCTCACCGAAGATCAGGCCCAGCTCGTGCTGGCAGGAGGCAACCTCATGGTGGTGCTTGTCGACCTTCATGCCAAGGCGCTTCATGGTCGAAAGCATCTCGGCGCGCAGGTCTTGCGCTTCGTCCACGGGGTTCACCGGGAAGTAGCCGCCTTTGAGGCCCGGGCGGTGGCCCATATTGCCCATTTCATAGTCGGTGTCGGTGTTCCACGAGCCGTCGGATGCGTCAACTTCGTAGGATACCTTGTTGACTTCGTTCGAGAACTTGACGTTGTCGAAGAGGAAGAACTCGGCCTCAGGGCCAAAGTAGGCGTTGTCGCCGATGCCCGAAGACCGCAGATAGGCCTCGGCCTTTTCAGCGGTGCCGCGGGGGTCACGCTCATAGCTTTCGCCGGTGTCGGGCTCGACGATGGAGCAATGCAGGCAGATCGTGGTTTCGGCATAGAAGGGGTCGACATAGGCGGTGCTGACATCGGGCATCAGCTTCATGTCGGAGGCTTCGATGCTTTTCCAACCTGCGATGGAGGAGCCGTCGAACATGAAGCCTTCTTCAAGGAAGTCTTCGTCGACCAGATCGCTCACGATGGTAACGTGCTGCAAGGCGCCGCGGGTGTCGGTAAAGCGGATGTCGACATATTCGATGCCTTCATCTTTGATTTTGCTCAGGAATTCCTGGGTATCCATCGTGTAGGTCCTTTATGGTCTATTCGTAGTCTAGGCCCGAGGGCCGTTGTCAAAGCGCGTCTGAACCGGATTCACCGGTACGGATGCGAATTGTTTGTTCAACAGGGGAAACGAAGATTTTGCCGTCACCGATTTTCTCCGTCTTGGCGGCGTCGACGATGGCCTCGATAGCGGCATCGACCTGATCGTCATCCAATACCACTTCAACCTTCACTTTGGGAAGGAAATCTACCACATATTCCGCACCGCGATAGAGCTCGGTATGGCCTTTCTGGCGGCCGAAGCCTTTCACTTCAATCACGCTGAGGCCTTGAACGCCCACATCTTGAAGGGCTTCTTTGACTTCGTCGAGTTTGAACGGCTTGATGATGGCTTCGATCTTTTTCATGGTAATCCCCTGACAATTCCCGCGCATTTATGCTCTGGTTTTGACAGAGCATCCCGCCCGCGTAACGTCCAGCGCCGGGCAGGGGGTAACATGGCGCGGCGGATGCATTTGCCAAGAGGCGCTGAGAATTTGCGCAATGCGCCTAATAAATGAGCATTCGTGAATCGCCTCCGGGCTGTACCTTTGGGCGGCAGTTGCTAAATCCCTTTGCATGCGTATTTCCGAGATCACCCGCGAGAGCCTGAACCTCGATGTGCTGCGCAAAGAGCCGGGGCATAAGTATGACCACGGCCATGCGCTCGTCCTATCCGGCGGGCCGGGTCAGACCGGTGCCGCGCGTATGGCGGCGCGCGGGGCGCTGCGGATCGGGGCAGGGGCCGTGACCTTGGGCGTGCCGCCCGCCGCGCAGCTCGAAGCGGCGATGCAGCTCACGGCGGTCATGCTGCAACGGATACCGGATGGCGCGGCCTTGTCCGAAGCGCTTGAAGACAGCCGGATCAATGCGCTCTGCCTCGGGCCCGCTCTGGGCCTTGGCGCGTGCGCGGCAGGGCTTGTCAGAGCCGCCCTCGCCGCGTCGCCTGTCGTCTTGGACGCCGATGCGATCACCCTGCTGTCGCAAGATGCCGACCTACGCGACGCCCTGCACGACGGCTGCGTTTTGACCCCGCATATGGGGGAGTTCGCGCGGCTGGCCCCGGATTTGGCCGAGGCGGCAAAGGCCGATGAGGAGGGGGCCAAGGCGCAGGCCGCGCGAGAGGCCGCCGCACGGTTCGGCTGCGTGATCCTGTTGAAAGGCCCGAAAACGATCATCGCCACGCCCGAGGGGGATCTGCGGCGCCATAGCGCGACCCAAGACCGCGCGACCCCTTGGCTGGCCACCGCTGGGGCGGGCGATGTCTTGGCAGGGCTTATCACCGGGCTTCTCGCGCGGGGGATCGCGCCTGTCGAAGCGGCCGCCACCGCGGCATGGATACATGCCGAGGCAGCACTGCTGCATGGGCCGGGGCTGATTGCCGAAGACCTGCCCGACCTGTTGCCACAGGTACTGAGGGACTTGGAGGTTTAGGCCGCGTGCAACACCGCGCCGCGGGCGCGGGCGGCATCGGCGGTGCCAAGCTCCAGCCCATCGGCATAGATCACATGCGGGCCGTCGCAGAATATCTGGATCAGGGTTGTCTCTTCCTCTCCCAGATCGGTGATGAATTCATCGTCGACCAAGGCCCGCGCCGCGACCAAGGCGCGTTCGGAATTGAAAAGCGCCCGCGCGCGCCAATCGCGCACCAGCACCATCTGATCCCCGGCGAGCGCAACGTCGCGCTCGGGCCGCGTGTGGCCCAGTGAACCCGCCGCCAGCGCGATGCGCCGCACGCTGCGGGTTGTGCGTTGAATATGAAGGATTTTCGCAAAGCCACTGTCACGCGTAATGACCCGATCCCCGACCGAGAGATACTCGACCGGAATTTCACCATCCAGCGTCAAAATAAGGGCGCCCTGCACAAGACCGGTGTCCAGCGCAGCGAATGGGGAAAACTGCCCCCCATGGCGATCATTGCCGCCTACGCACCCGACCGTATTCGGTTTCATGGGCGTCTCTTTCTATTGTACCTGCCTCAGGTATCACCAACCATATGCAAACATCCGGTTAATGTCTTGTGCTTTTTTGCTCTCGCATCTGCCGCGCGGGTTTGCTAATCAGCGCGGGCACCGGTCGGTGCAGTGCGGGTGTGGCGGAATTGGTAGACGCACCAGATTTAGGTTCTGGCGCCTTTGGCGTGGGGGTTCGAGTCCCTTCACCCGCACCACTTTCCCTTGTAAATCTCTGATAACGCAGGCTTTTCGCCCACGGACCGCTTCAGCCCAGCACCGTGAGCCAAAGCCATACCGTCAGGATCGAACTGCCCGTCGCGATCAGCACCGAACTGGCCGCCACACGGCGCGCGCGGCCGTACATATTGGCGAAAATATAGGCGTTGAACCCCGGTGCCATGGCCGCGGTCAGCACGCCGGACCGGAAACCGGCCTGCGGCAGCGACAGCATGGTCCCAAAGCTCCAGACCAGCGCGGGGTGCACCAGAAGGGCGATGGCGCAGACCATCAGGATCGCCTTCATGTCGCCTTCGGGCTTATATTGCAGCAGCACGCCGCCTAGCGCAAAGAGCGCGGCGGGCAGGGCGGCGCGGACGATGAGCGACAGCGCGTCATCCACCACACCGGGGATCGGCAGGCCGCTGAGGTTGACGGCAAAGCCGCCGAGGATCGCCAGAACCAGCGCGTTGCGAAACATCGCCCGGCTCACGTTGCGCAGCAGCGAAAGGCCCGATTGCCCGCGGTTGCGCACGAATTCCATCACCGTGATGCCCAAGCCGTAGCAAAAGGGCGCGTGGAACGACAGGATCGCATAGTTCCCGGCCAGCGCCTCGGGCCCGTAGGCGCGTTCGGTGATTGGCAGGCCCAGAAGGATCGAGTTCGAGAACAGGCAGCAGAAGCCGATCGCCACGCTGTCTTCCCATTCGCGGCGGAACAAGAGCCGTGCGCCAAGAATGCCTAGCGCAAAACAAAGCGCCGCGCCGCCATAGAAACTGCCCAAAAGGCGAGGGTCATAGCTGCTTGATAAGTCAATGCGGGCGATGGCTTGGAACAGCAGACAGGGGATGGCGAAATTCTGGGTGAATTTCATCACCCCGTCGATGCCAGACACGGGGAAGAGCCCGCGCCAGACCGCAACATAACCAAAGCCGATGACCAGAAAGACCGGCAGAATGACGTCTAAGAGAGTTTGCACTTGATAGGGGCCTTATGGGGGTGCGGCGGGGGCGCCGACCCTTAGGCCCGCGCCCGGCGCTGCCTAGTCTGAATGGGGAAGGGGGAAATGAAGGGTCAGCCCGTCATAGGCCGGTTGAATGTGATCCGGCGTCTCTGCGGCGACGGTGTGATAATCGAGGTCGTTGTGCATATTGGTCAGGACCGCCGTCTGCGGCGCCACCCGGTCGATCCAGCCAAGCGTCTGCGCCAGATGGCTATGGGTCGGATGCGGCTCCCGCCGCAGGGCGTCGACGATCCAGCAGCGCAGGTTGTCCATCATCGGCCAGCAGGCCTCGGGGATGGCCGAGACATCGGGCAGATAGACGATATCGTCAAAGCGGAAACCAAGCGCGTCGATATTGCCATGGGTGACGGTGAAGGGCGCGAACTTCAGCCTGCCGCCCGGGCCGTCGATGCTGACCTCGCCGGTGATCTCATGCATGTCGAGGATGGGCGGGTAGCTGGACCATTCGGGCTGCACGAAAGCATAGCCAAACCGTTCGATCAGCGCGTCCCGCGTGGGTGCATCGGCCCAGACCGGCAGCCGCGCGCGCATGTTCATCACCACCATGCGCAAATCGTCCAGCCCGTGAACGTGATCCGCGTGGGAATGGGTATAGATCACCGCATCGAGCCGCCCGATGCCTGCGTCCAACAGTTGGCTGCGCATGTCGGGGGAGGTGTCGATCAAGACGGTGGTGGTGCCTGCCTCCGTCACCCGCTCCACAAGGATCGAGCAGCGGCGGCGGGTGTTCTTGGGTTCATTCGGGTCGCAAGAGCCCCAGTGGCCGCCGATCCGCGGAACCCCGCCGGAAGAGCCGCAGCCCAATATGGTCACCCGCAGGTCGGCCATCAGCGCGCAGGCTCCCAAGCGGCGGCTTTCGCGAAGAGACGTTCAAAATTCTCCTGCGTGCAGGCCGCGAAATCGGCGTAGTCGAGGCCAAAGGTCTCTGCCGCGCGGCGGGCGGTATGGGCGGTGAAGGCAGGCTCATTCGGTTTGCCGCGATGCGGCGGCGGGGCGAGATAGGGCGCGTCGGTTTCCACCACAATTCGGTCGAGCGGGGCGGCGGCGAAAATATCGCGCAGCGCCTGGGATTTGGGGAAGGCGGTGATGCCGGACATCGACAGGTAGAACCCCAGATCGAGCGCGGCACGGGCCAGTTCAGCGGAGGAGGAGAAGCAATGCATGACGCAGCTATAAGCGCCATTCGCATGTTCCTCGCGCAGGATGCGGGCCATGTCGTCATCCGCATCGCGGGCATGGATGATCAGCGGCAAGCCACTTTCCCGCGCCGCCGCGATATGGATGCGCAGGGAGGTCTTTTGCACCTCGGCACTCTCGGCGGTGTAGTGGTAGTCGAGGCCGGTCTCACCGATGCCGACCATCTTAGGATGCTGAGCGAGGGTCAGAAGGTCGTCGACCGAAGCCATCGGTTCTTCCGCGGCGGACATCGGATGGGTGCCCGCGGCGTAGAACACCGGCGCATGCGCCTCGGCAATGGCCCGCACGCTGGGCTCGTTCTTTAGCCGGGTGCAGATGGTGACCATGCGGGTGACGCCAGCCTCCGCCGCGCGGGCGATGACGCCGGGCAGGTCTTCTTGCAGGCTCTCGAAGTCGAGGTGGCAATGGCTGTCGGTGATCTGGGGCGTGTCGGTCATGCTGTCCTTTCGGCTATCTTGGCGCCGTCTGGCCTATCTGCCGCAGGGTATCTAGGACCAGCGCGGCAGGGTCAAGGTTCACCGCCAGCCCGTGACGGGCGCGGTCGGATATCTGCTGCGCCGCATCGGCCCATGCGCGCCCCTGTGCGGGGCTGGGCGAGAGGCGTTGCAGCACCGCGATCTCATCGGCGCAGGCGGGCTGCGCGGGCGGCGCACCTGTGGCTCCGGTACGTGCCAGACGAACCAGCAGCAGGTCCAAGAGGGTAAAGAGCAGGTCGAGTTTCGCCTCCCCCCCGCGCTGTGCTGCGGCTTCGGCCAGTTTGATGGCGCGGCCCCGGTCGAGTTGCGGCAGCGAAGAGATCAGCCCGACGAGATCGGCATAGGTTTTCACCCCGCCCATCAGCGACAGGCGCAGCGCCCCGCCGACCGACCCGCCGGAAAGCTCGGCCAGTGCGGCAGGATCGTCTTCAACCTCCACACCCGAGCCGGCCAGCGCCTCGGCCATCTGATCCGCGTCGAGCGTGCCGAGCCGTAGGGTGCGGCAGCGCGAGCGGATGGTGGGCAAAAGGCTGGAGGGTTGGTGGCTGAGCAGCAGCAGGACGGCGCGCTCCGGGGGTTCCTCCAGCATCTTCAGCAGCGCGTTGGCAGCGTTGGGGTTCATCTCATCCGCGTCGTCGATGATGACAACGCGGCGGCCCCCATCGGCGGCGGACATCTGGAAGAAGCCGTTCAGCGCGCGGATGTCATCGACGACGATCTGCTTGCGCACTTTCTTGGTGTCGGGGTTCAGCGTGCGGGTGACGGATTTCAGCCCCGCCTCGGCCCCGGCGGCCACGCGGCGGGCGACCGGGTGCTCGGGGTCGATCTCAAGCGTGTCGGCCGGGGGCAGGTCGAACATGCCGCCATCCGGGTCGGGGGTTGCCAAAAGGAACCGCGCGATGCGCCAAGCCAGCGTCGCCTTGCCCACGCCGCGCGGGCCGGTCAGCATCCACGCGTGGTGCAATTTGCCGCTGTTGAAAGCGTCGAGAAAGGCAGTCTCGGCGGCGCTTTGGCCGATCAGTTTCGGCGTGTCGCGCGGGTGGCGGGCACCTTCCACACGGTCTGGCTGGGGGGCGTCGTCTGTCATGGCCTCGGTCTAGCATGTTTCGCCGCAGAGGGAAGCGGTCAGGGCGCGTGGGTCAGCCCAAACGCACGGCGACGGTCGCGGTCACGTCGCGGGCCACGCTGTCGATGTCGCGGCCCCCGTCGATCACATGGAAGCGGTCGCAAAATTCCTCGGCGAGGCTCAAAAAACCCGCGCGCATCTTGGCTTGAAGTTCCACGCCGAAATCCTCGAACCGTTCCTCCGCCGTCTGGCGCGAGAGGGCGCGCTCAAGGCCATGGGCGGGGTCCATGTCGATCAAGAGGGTCAGGTCAGGCTCTACCCCGATCATCAGCGCGTGCAGGTCGTCGACCATCTGCCGCAGGTCGCCGCGCGACAGGCCCTGATACATCCGCGTGCTGTCGGCGAACCGGTCGCAGATCACGACCTTTCCGGCAGCGAGCGCGGGGCGAATGGTGCGTTCCAGATGATCGCGGCGGGCGGCAGTGAAAAGCAGGATTTCCGTCTGCGCCGACCAGCGGTCGGGATCGCCCTGCAAAACAAGCGCGCGGATTTCCTCGGCCCCCGGGCTGCCGCCCGGCTCGCGGGTCAGTACCACGTCATGGCCCTGTGCCGTCAGATGCTCCGCCAGACGCCGCGCTTGGGTGGATTTGCCGGATCCGTCAATGCCTTCGAACGTGATGAAGAGGCCCGGCGCGCGGGCCTTCTCTGCGCTGGTCACGAAGCTTCCGCTTCCACGCTGGGCGCCGCCTGCGGCCCGGCGTTGAGGCGGTTCATCAGATGCAAGGCGGCGGCGGTCATCTTGACCATGAACCCGCCCGGCGCGATGGAGTTGGAGGCCACCAGCGGCACGCGCATCGCGGGCAAATCGCCCCGGTCGACCACCAATTCGCCCAACTCGTCCCCCTTGCTGATCGGCGCTTGGAACGGGCCGGTGTAGATCACCTCGGCCTCGATCTCATCGCCGCCGGTGACGGGCACCAGCATCGACAGATCGTCTTTCAGCTCAAGCCCGACCGATTGGGTCGTGCCAAGGGCCACAGGGGCTTCGGCGATGCGGGTGCCCGCGTTGCCCAGATCGCGCTGCGTGAACTGACGGAAGGCCCAGTTGACCACCGATTCAGCCTCCTGCGCGCGGGCGGCGGCACTGTCGAGACCCGAGAGCACAAAGATCACCCGGCGGTCGCCCTGTTTGGCCGAGCCGACCAACCCATAGCCCGCCTCATTGGTGTGGCCAGTTTTCAGGCCATCCGCGCCGATGCCAAGCCCCAAAAGCGGGTTGCGGTTGGTCTTGTTCTGCGGCGCGCGGCCATCAAAGGCGAACTCGCGCTCGGCGAAAAGCGGGTAGAACTGCGGATAGTCGGTGATAATCCGATTGGCCAGCAGCCCCAGATCGCGCACCGACATCAGATGTCCCGCCTGTGGCCAGCCGTTGGAATTGGCGAAGGTGGAGTTGGTCATCCCCATCTGCTGCGCGCGTTGTGTCATCAGCCGGGCAAAGCCGTATTCCGTGCCGTCGGGGCTCAGCGCTTCGGCAATCACGGCGCTGGCGTCATTGCCCGACAGCACGATGATGCCGCGAATAAGATCTTCGACCGACACGCGATCGGTGGTGTCAAGGAACATGGTCGAGCCGCCGTAGGACATGGCGTGTTCCGAGACGGGCAGTTTCTCGACCAGATCGAGCCCGCCGTTCTGCTTGCCACGTTCCACGGCCTCGAAAGCCATGTAGAGCGTCATCAGCTTGGACATGGAGGCGGGCGGCAGCGGCTCATCCGCGTTCTTGGCCAGCAGCACGGTGCCGGTGGTCTGGTCCAACACATAGGCGGCGGTGGCGCGGCTATCGAAAGCGGCGGCAGGCTGAAGCGTCAGCACCAGCGCCACGGCGGCGGCAAAAAGGCGGATCATAGGAAGCATTTCCTCCGGTTTGTCAGTTCGACACGGCGTAGGCGTCGGTAAAGCCCTCGGCCTTGACCTTCTTGAGAAGGGCGTCGAGTTCGGATTTGCTGGTGGCGGGGCCGATCACCACGCGCCAGAAGGGTTTGTTGTTGATCGCGCTTTGCTTGACGGTGGGCACCATGCCCGCGCCGCGCATCTGTTTGGCGGTGCGGGTGGCATTGGCCTCCACGCTGAAGATGCCCAGTTGCACATAGGGTTTGGACAGTTTCGCACCAGCCGCCGGGCGCGCCGGTTTCGGGGCCGCAGGGGCGGGCGGTTTGGCCGCCGGTTTTGCACTCGCCGGGGCAGGGGCTGCGGTGCTGGCCGTTGCAGCTGGCGCCAGTGCCGTGGCCGTCACGGGGGCGGGGCTGGCGAGAGTGGCCGCAGCGTTGCCACTGTTTTCGGCCTCAAAGCTCTCTTCCGGGGCGGCGCTTTCTTCGCGGCGCAGGGCGGTCACGTTCAGCGGCGCCGGAGCACCCGCCAGAATGCCAAGCGCGGCGGCGGCATCCGACGAGATTTGCAGTTTGGGTCCGGGCAATTCACGCTCACGCCGGAACAGGGCACCGATAACGAATTTCCCGTTCGCCTCATTGCGCACGATCACGCGCTCGGGCTCGGTCACATCCGGATGCGCCACCCAGACCCCGCCGAGCGAGGGGCGCCCGTCCCAAAGACCCTCATCCGTGGCCGAGAATACCTCGGGCGCTTCGACATCGCGCTCCACCAGTTTGGTCGAGGTGCTGCGCGGCGCGCTGGCGCCTTCGTTTGCGCCGAAGGGGAGTTTGAAATCACCGCCCTCGCAACCGGCCAGCAACCCAACTGCCAGAATGCCCACGCCCAAGCCCGCCGCGCGGCTTTTCTTGATGCGCAACGGTTGATTGTCCCTGCTCATGCCCTTGATGTCCTTGCCTGCTGTCGTCGCGCGCCGCGACCCATGTCCCGCGAGAATGTCGCGCCGTTGGATCGGCACGCCCTTCGCCCCTCTGAAAGGGGCTTTGGCGCAGAGTAACCCGACCGGGCGGCGCTTGAAAAGACCGCGCAGGGCAGATCGGCGAATTTCCCCAAAGGGGGCGCGGGGGCTGGCCGCGAAATGTGCGTTTGCCGAATCGATCCCGGCGCTCTAGGAGGAGCGTGCTGCGGAGGAGTGGCAGAGTGGTCGAATGCACCGGTCTTGAAAACCGGCGTGCGTGAGAGCGTACCGTGGGTTCGAATCCCACCTCCTCCGCCAATTCATCCCTATTGGATTTGATTGGAACGGGGGCAGCGACCTTGTTGTCGTGTTTGTAGAAAAATTTAGCCCCGTATCGGTACTCTTATCTTTCTTTTTACCTGACGGGTCGCGAGCCTTTCATGGTAATTTTGGGTGGAGTGAACGCTTGTCCGGACTGAATTCATAATACGCTGCTAAATCATCCGGCCGCGCTCGACGTAGCCGTTATCGGCATTCCACATTAGGTTTTTAGTAAAGCCCTTCATGCCGGCCTGCAGTTCCTGCCAGATGTCGACGCTTCAGATGACCTGCGTGACGCCTTGTTTGAATTTTGCGAAAAAAGCTGTCTTCGATCAAATGCCTACGGAGTATCGACGGAGGGATGTGAAGTGAATTGCTTGATGAGACCAAACATAAACGCCTGCGTTCGGCATCGAGCTACCTGACCCCGGCTGATTACGGCGAACCCTGACCTCCGCAATCGCTCGCCTTGCCGGGCGAGATGAAAGCGCCGCGTGTTTGGCCATTCCTCAACCTGCGCCAATTTGCGTAAACACTTACCGCGCTCAGGGCGCGGCTGGATAAAAGCTCAGCCGCGGGTCATGCCTCCAATCGAACGCGAGTTGGTTTGCGGGTGTGCTGCAAACTATCAAAATGACTAATCGCCCGTTTCTAACGCCGCGTGATCAAACCCACAGACCAGAAAACACCACAGCCAGCCCACCTGCGCAGAGCGCGAGCGTCGGCAAGGGCCGTCGTGCTCCGATCAAACCGGATGAAAGCAGAGTCAGCCCCAATGCGACACGACCCGCCGCGAATAGAGCTGCCAGTGGGGCGTCCGAAAGGCTCAGCATATCCGGGTTTGCGACCATACCGAGCGGGATGATGTAGAGCCCAATGCCGAGCGCCATCGCTGTCAGAGCGACCTTCAGCCAATTCTCACCAATCATTCCCGCGGCGATAAAAACAGCGCCGCAGACCGGGGGCGTGATTGTCGACAGAAGCGCGAACCAAAAGACGAAGAGATGCGCTTGGAGCGGCGACAGACCCAGTTCGATGAGCGCAGGCCCGGCGACGGAGACGCAGATCACATAGGCCGCCGTGGTGGGTACTTCCATGCCCAAGATGAGGCAGGCAAGCGCCGTGAGCAGCAGGGACGGCCAAAGAAGCCCCCCGGACCCCGCCAAAATGAGAGAGGTGATCTTCACGCCGAGACCGGTGATCGACAGCACGCCGATGATGATTGAGGCGCAAAGGATGATAGAGGCGATCAGGGCAACCTGCCGCGCGGCATTGAGAACTGCGCTTGCCAGTCGCGTGGCGATCTGGCGCGGCTCGAAAGTGAGCTGCGCGTTGAAGAACAAGAGCAACGCCGCGGCAAGGATCGCCATAGCCGCCGCATATTCCGGCGTGAACTGCGCGACGAACATCCCCCAAAGCAGAACCGAAAAAGGGACGAGGAAGAAGAGCGATGTGACCACGACGTCGCGCAAGGCAGGACGATCCGCCTCTGCGATACCTTTGAGGGAGAAGCGCTGCGCGTAGGCGTTGATGCCAACCCAGACCGCCACGAAGTAAAGCAGCGCAGGAAGCGCGGCGGCAGCCATGATGCCGGTGTAGGGTACGCCGGTCAGTTCGACCATCACGAAAGCGCCTGCGCCCATCAGGGGCGGCATGATTTGCCCCCCTGAGGAGGCCACGGCCTCGACCGCGGCGGCGAGGCGTTTGGGATAGCCGAGTTTGGTCATCGCAGGCAGGGTGATCGCGCCGGTGGACGCGACATTGGCGGAGGCTGAGCCAGAGATCGACCCAAAGAGCGCCGACGACAAAACAGACACTTTCGCCGCGCCGCCTTTCAGCCGCCCCGCGGCGGCGGCGGCGACATTCATGAAGCCTTGCCCCGCTTCACCGGCGTTCAGAACTGCGCCGAAGATGACAAAGATCGCCACGACAGAGACCGAGACACCGGTGAGCGTTCCCCAGATGCCGCCCTCAGCGATGGTCAGTGTTCCGAAATAGCTTTCTATTGGCGTGCCGGAATGCCCGAACTCGCCGGGAATGTGCTGCCCGAACAGCCCATAGAGCAGGGCCAGAGCGGCGACCAGTGGCAAGGGCCAGCCGATCACGCGCCGCGCCGTTTCAAGCACCACCAAAAGCAGGGTCACCGCCATGGCGAGCTGGAAGTTGCTCTCGATGAACCCGTATTGATCGCCAAGCGCATCGCTGTTGATTGCCACCCAAAGCGCTGCGGCGATGCCCAATGCCGCCAATATGCTTCCGGTGATCCGCCGCAGCGGCGTCTGCGCGTCAAAGACCAAGGCGAAGGGCAGGATAAAGGCCATATGCAGCGGCCTGCTGATGAGGTTCGGCACCAAGCCCGAAAACACCAGCGCCAAGTGATATGCGACCAGCGCGACGGCCAGCGCGATCCAGAAACTCGCCGCCAATCGGCTTTCGGGGAGGTTTGTCATCTATGGAGGTCCGGCTTTGGCTGGGCAAGCGCGGCGCGGAAAACCCGCGCCGCGCGTCCTGTTATTGCGAGGTCTCTGTCGCGATCCCGGCTTCTTCGTAATAGCGCAGCGCGCCGGGGTGCAGTTCAGTGGTGATATTGGCCATCAACTCGGGCGTGACATTGCCCCACCACGGCGAAGTATCGGCCATCTTGGCTTTGTTTTCCCAATAGGTTTTCGTCAGTTGATAGGCCGTCTCATCGTCCATCTTGGTTGTCGTGAAGGCGACCACGGGCAGGGACGTTGTGGTGACATCTTGCTCTTGCCCCGCATAGGTGCCTGCCGGAATGACAATGCGGGTCCGTTTGGATTGGGTGATCTGCGCATCCGACAACGGGATCACGGTAACGGGGGTGGAAGCGGCGGCTTCGACGACATTTGGCGCCGGGAAGGAACCCGCTGTGACAAACCCGTCAATCTGCCCGTTTTTCAAAGCGGCCACGGCGTTGCTCAATTCCGCATCCGCAATCTCGACACTGTCCGCCAGTCCGAACATATCCAGATACTTCGCGCCTTCGGTCGCGCCGAAAGACCCTTTGCCCAGCAGGATGCTTTTGCCTTCCAGGTCGGCAAGCGCAGTGGCGCCGCTGTCCTGAGACATCACGAAATGCATGGTCAGCGACGGGATCGGGAAAAGCGCGCGAATCTCATCGAAAGCAGGTGCGGTCTTGCCTTCAAACATGGCTTTGCCGTTCTGGGCCAGACCAACGAGGGAGGGCGGGGTGGTAAAGACATAGTCGGCCCCACGCGCGCGGACTTCCATGACGTTCTGAACCGACCCTTGGCTCTCTTCCACGGTAACCGAGATGTCGCCGCCGCTGCCCGCTTTCATGGCTTCGGCAAGCTCCACGCCCATTTGATAGTAGGACGAGCCCGATTTGGCCGACTTATAGGTCACTCTGGTTTCGGCGCTCGCGGCACCCCCCACAAGCCCCAGGGCCAATGCCGCGCAAATAGTCTGTCTCAACGCATTCATGGTTTTTCCTCCTCCAAGCGCAAGGCCAACGTTCTCCCGGCGAAACATATGCCGGGCTGCCTTTAGGTGACTTTCTGGCAGCACACTACGGCATTGTCGAGAATGAGGTTTCGCTGTCGGGAGGGCTCGTGAACCAACACGGCGGTCCGCTTTGGTCTCGCGGGGGCGAAGGTATGTGACGAGGGCAGAGGTCGGCGGTTTGCTGCACCCCCGCAGCAAGTTCTGCGATGCGCGCATCACAGGCCATAAGGGGGGCGGAGATATCGACGCTCAAACCGCGAAGAGGCGCCGCCGCCTGCGCTTCTTCGCAGATCACTCGGGCAAGGCGCAGTTCGTCAGCTATCGCCCTTCAAAGGATCATGGCCCCAATTCATCAGCGAATAGCGCCATTTCGAGTCTTCAACACCATCCTTCGGCCCGCCTTGGGAGAGGTGCCGTTTGATATAGCCGACGACGGTTGCCATGTGATCCCACTGATCGTCGGTCAGGTCGTCCTTGTTGGTGCGTTTGATCTTGACGATCCGGCGGCCGGATTTGTGCCCGGTGCTTTCACCGGTTCCGCTGTCGCCCACGGACTTGGAGTCCTCGGTCTCCAACCAGTCCTCCAGTTCCGCCGGTGCCATGTTCACCAGATCGCGCCACTCGTCCCAGATTTCGTCCTTCGATTTCGATGAAGACATTTTCTTTCCCCACTTCATTACTAGGAAGAAACCGGCCCGCACGCGCATTGTTCCGATCGGTCACGGCGGTCTGCCACAGCGAGTTGGACGCGCGCCCTTCGGCCTGCCGTTAACTGGGCAGAGCCCGAACCGCTCCGGGCCTTGGGCGAGCCGGTCAAAGCTCAGGAAGCTTGCGAATAGCGCATGCCCTCCGGCACCTCTCGGTCCAGCATGGATGCGATCATGCGGGTCAGGGCGCGCCCTTCCGGCAGGATCTCAAGGCGCGTTTCGGACAAGCGCACGAAGGGCATGTAGCGGGTCGCGATGGCTTTCAACTCGGGCGCGAGATCGAAGGCCCGCGCGCCGAAGGTTTCTGCCAATGCGTTCAGGTCGAGGGCAAAGTCGCACATCAGACACTCGATCGCCCGCGCGGTCAGGCGGTCCGCGTCGTTCAAGGCGTAGCCGCGCGTGCCGGGCAAGTCGCCAGCCGCGATGCGCGCGGTGTAGGCTGCCGTCGCGGGGGCGTTCTGAACGTAACCCCCCGGAAAGCGCGAGATAGACGAGGCGCCGAGGCCGATCAGGGTTTGGCAATTGTCATCCGTGTAGCCCTGGAAATTCCGGCGCAGACGGCGGTTTTCCCTTGCATGGGTCAGCCCATCCTGCGGCGTGGCGAAATGATCGATGCCGATTGCCTCCATGCCCGCGGCGGCGAAGCGTGCCGCGGCCTCTTCGGCAAAATGATAACGTGCGACCGCGTCGGGCAGTGTCGCCTCGCGGATGAGCTTCTGCCGTTTCGCGACCCACGGCACATGCGCATAGCCGAAAAGCGCCACGCGATCCGGGGCAAGGGACAGGGTGTTTTCGATGGTATCCTCCAGCCGCGCCATGGTCTGATGCGGCAGACCGTAAACCAAGTCAGTATTGAGCGAGGTGACCCCCGCGGCGCGCAACTGGTCGACACAGCGGCGCGTGACCTCGAAGGACTGGAGGCGCCCGATGGCCTGCTGCACCTCAGGGTCGAAATCCTGAATGCCGATAGAGGCCCGTGTCAGACCCGCGGCGCGAAGGGCCGCAATCTTGGCTGGGTCGATCTGGGTGGGGTCAATCTCGACAGAGAACTCGAAATCCTCGGTCGGGGTGAAGAGCCGATGGAGGGCGCGGTTCAGGCGGTCGATGAGGGCGGGCGGCAGGATGGTCGGTGTCCCGCCACCCCAATGCATCCGCCCCATCCGCATGCCCGCCGGCAGCGCGGCGCGTAGAAGCTCAAGCTCGGCCTCAAGGGCTTCGATATAGCGCTCGACGGGGCTGAGCGTCTTGGTGCCCTGCGTGTGGCAGGCGCAGAAATAGCACAAGCGCTCGCAAAAGGGGACATGGACATAGACCGAGACCGGCGCGCCGGGGTCCAAGGCGCTAAGCGCTGACAGCTGAAGCGCGGCACCCACGGCGGGGGTGAAGGCCGCCGCGGTGGGATAAGAGGTATAGCGCGGCACGCGCGCGTCGAAGAGGCCGAGAGCCTCGAGCATCTGTATCTGTTCCATGGCACCGGTTTAGAGGCGGGGTGGCGTGGTCTTTGCGCTGGATCAAAACGACTGCAAATATCAGGGCGGTCCCGCGAGGGCGACGCGCTGCGGCCTTTATGGGTTTGTGCGCCCATGTCGGCATTTGCCGCCCACTCCCTATCCAGCAACGCCCATCGCGGAATTGAAGCGCGCCTCGCCTGCGGTTTTTCGGAACTGCCCGAAGGGCAACAGAATGACGAGCGCGGCAGCCCGCTATTCGCGCGGCGCGGGCCACAGGCTGGATACGCAGGCGTTCCGGCAACCTATGCGAACAGCGCATTTCTCCTGCCCTTTTCCATATCTTCTCCGGGCGAGGCGGCTTCCCATCTTGGAGTTGAGATTGGAGACATCATGCACACCGCCGTTCCAGAACCTCGTTCCGTTCCCTTTCCGCATTTAAAGCAGACCCTCTGCGAACATTACCAAAGGCTTAGCCCCGCCTCGCGAGAGCTGAGGTTCATGGGCCGGCTCAACGATGATGCATTGCTGCGCGTGGTTCGGGGCTCAAGCCCCGACCTGACCCTCGGAGTCGAATGCGATGATGCTCTGCGTGCAATATTGGAGCTTCATTGCATCGACAGCACCCATGCGGAGATCGGGCTTTCGGTTGAGGACGCCTATCAAGGGCGCGGCTATGGTCGAAGGCTATTCCATCGCGGTCTGGCCGAAGCGCGCGCGCGCAATATTGAGACGGTGGATGTGAACTTCTTGCGCAGCAATATCGCGATCAGAAAACTCTGCATCGAAGAAGGGGGAGAGATACGTTGCCGCGGGGCCGAATGTGTTGCGCAGTTGTCGTTGAACTGACCGGAGCATCCCAGACGGGCATGTATCATCCGGCGGCTATCAGATGGATGGCCGCCACCTAGGTCGCGGCGGCCAACTATCCCGGCGTTGCTTTTAGGTAATGGTGAACCCGCGGCCGACGGGGTCGGTTTCATCGATCAACCATTTGGCATAGCCGATAACTTTGGCGGTGCCCGGATGTTCTTGGACGCTGAGGCGCGGATCACCTGCGCAGGCTCCACTGGGGCACCGGACCGTGCTGTGATGATGCAAGGCCAGCGGGCGGGAACCTTCCCCCAAGCACATTTTTCGAAGAGCACCCATCATGTGAAAGATGAGGTGGTACGGCGCTGTGCTGCATTGATGGAGCAGAAAATCAATATGCCCCCGTCGATGGATCTGCTGGCCGCCGAGGTGGGGATCAGTGCCCGCCAACTTGATCGGCGGTTCAATCAGGCGATGGGGCAATCCCCGTCTCGGTATTTCCGTTCGATGCGGCTTAGCTATGCGCGTTGGCGTTTGACGCATACCAAGGACCGGATCGCAGAGATTGCCGCCGATGCAGGGTTTTCCGACTCTACGCATTTTCACCGTGAGTTTCGCAAGTCTTATGGCACGTCTCCGAGCCTGTACCGTCAGTCATCGAATGCTGTCTGATCGGTGGGGGGAACGAGCGCTCTTTCGACATGGTGCTATAGGTCTGCTTTAAGCAGTCGAAAGCTTTATCGGGCTGTTTGCAGTGCACCTCCTGCAAGGTGATAGACAATCGCTCAAGTTGTGGCACATAGGGGCACCACGCGGTTCTGGGGTTCCAAGGGGCCTAATACCGCCGTGCCGTCCAGCGGGCGAGCGCTTCGACCGCGGACCAAAGCAGCAGCGACAGCGCCGCCAAGACGATCAGGGCCGCAAACATCAGGGCGGTTTGGCCGCGGCCGTTGGCCATCAGCATCAGGTGCCCCAGCCCGCGGGAAGAGCCGACCCATTCGCCGATCAGCACGGCGAGGGGCCCGTAGACCACCGCCAGACGCAGGCCCGAGATCAGGCCCGGGAGGGCGTGGGGCAGGCGCAGCAGCAGGGTTTCGCGCCAACGGTTGGCGCCCGACAGATGCGCCAGATCGCGCAGCCCTGTGGGCAGCGCCATCAGCCGGTCAAAAAGGGCCGAGGCGATGGGAAAATATGTGACCAGCGCGATGGTTGCGATCTTGGAGGGCATCCCGTAGCCGAGCCAGAGGGTAATGACCGGGGCGAGGGCGAAGACAGGCACAGCCTGAGCCACCACCAGCATGGGGCGCAGCAGCCAGCGCGCGCGGCGCGAGAGGGTCAGAAACAGCGCCGTCTCGATGCCGAGAAAAATGCCCAAACTCAAGCCCAGCGCCAGATTGCCCGCCGACCATAGCGCATTCTGCCATAGCAGCGCGGCATTCCCGGCCAGGGCTTGCAAGACAAGCCATGGCCCCGGCAGGATGAAACGCGGCACGCCGCTGAGGGTGACGACAAGCTGCCAAATCGCGAGCGCGAGCGCGAAACAGACCATGCCGCGCCCTAATTTATGCAGCGTCAATACCATCAGGCGACCTGCGCGGGGGAGGCCAGCCCCATATCCAGCCCCATGTGGCGCAGCAGGTCAGCTTGGGCGGCAAGTGTCTCGGGGGCGTCGATCCGGCGCGGTGGCGGCGTTTTGGGCAGGGGGCAGGGGGTCACCCCATCGCGGCTCACGATCCAAGCGTGATCGGCGAGCCTCAGGGCCTCAGCCGGGTCATGGGTGATCAGCACGACGGTTCGCCCGCAAAGCAGTCGTGCCGCCAAATCCTGCATTTTAAGGCGGGTCAGGACATCGAGGGCCGAGAAAGGTTCGTCCAGCAGGACCACGGGGCGGTCTTCGTAAAGCGTGCGCGCGAGGGTGACGCGCTGGCGCTGACCGGCGGAAAGCGCGGCAGGTTTGCGGCGCAGCTCCGCGCGCAGCCCGACCTCGGCCAAAAGTGCTGCGGCGCGGGTAGGGTCCGCCCGTTCTCCGCGCAGCCGGGCGGGGATGGTGACATTCTCAACCGCATTTGCCCAAGGCAGCAGTTGATCGTCCTGCGCCATCATCGCGACACGGGGGGCGAGGGGGTGATTGTCATCGGCAGCAATACGGCCCTCCAGCCGGGCGGCGGTGGGCAAACCCGCAAGCAGACGCAACAGCGAGGTTTTCCCAACACCCGAAGGGCCGAGCAAGACGTTCCATTGCCCGGCCTTGAGGGTGAAATCGAAATGGTCGATCAAAGGGCCAGCAGCGCCGTGAAGCGCGCCTAATAAATGCACCGCAGGGGCGGTCATGCTGCCGCGGGCGACAGCGCCATGTCCCAAAAGCCAACTTCAAGCGTCGTGGCCGTGTTGAAACGCTCTTGCAAGGTCTTGGCTCGGGGCAGGATGTGCCAATCCGCGCCCAGACGTCGCGCCAGCGCGCCGTCGATCAGCGCGCCGACATCGCGGCACAGCGCTTGGTACTCTTCACCGCCATAGACGGCGCACCAATCGGCATAGGGGCCGTCATTGCCCCGCAGGGCCAAGCCGATCTCACCATAGCCCAGAACGCAGGGGGCGAGGGCGGCCATCAGGTCAAGGAAATCCCCGGAATAGCCCGCTTCCAGAACATAGCGCGTATAAGCAAGGTTGCCGGTAGCCTCTGCCGTGGCCTCAAGCGTGGCGCGGTCGATGCCTTGGCCTGCACAGGTCTCTACATGGAGGGGCATCTCCACATGCACCAGCGCATGGACCGTGGCACTCGCGGCGGCCATTTCATCCAGCGTTTCCGCCTTGGCGGCGGCAAGCGCCCAAGCGCGGGCGAAGTGGATCAGAAAGACATAGTCTTGCCGCAGGTAATGCAGATAGCTGGCCTGTGGCAGGCTGCCGCCGCCCAGCTGTTCGACAAAGTCATGGCGGGTATAGGCCCGCCATGTTTCTCCGGCACTAGCGCGCCAAGCGGCAAAGGCTTCGCCATAATCGGGTGCCGTCATGGTTTCGCTTGTGCTGTAACGTCGACCACCAGATCGGCGGCGGGGATCACGGTTTCCACAACGCCGCTTTCCTGCATGAAGGTCTCGAACCGGTCGTAGCGCCCGTGGTCCACTGCGGCGGGGCGGGTGGCGAAACGGGGCCATGTGTCTTCCCATGCGCGGGTGTTCAACTCGTTGCGCAGCTCGGCGTCGGAGGCAAAGAAGACCTCTCCGCTGGCCGCCGGGTCATTCACGATATCGGCGGCGGCGCGTTCGGTGGCGCGCAGGAAGCGGGCGATCATGTCGCGGTCCATCTCTTCGGCATGGGCGACGTAGATCAACTCGTCATAGGCGGGCACACCCTCGGCTTCGGGGTAAAAGCAGCGGCCCTCATGGCCTTCGATCGCCATCTGGTTCAGCTCGAAATTGCGGAAAGCGCCGATCACCCCGTCGACTTGCCCCGACATCAGAGCGGGGGAGATCGACCAGCCAATATTGATTTGCTCGACCTCGGCAGGGTCCACGCCATTGTGGTTCAGCATCGCATCCAGCAGCATCTCTTGCACGCCCGCCACGGCGAAACCCACCTTTCGGCCTTTCAGGTCCGCCATCTTTTGCACCGGCCCACCGGCGCGGACGACGAGGCAGGTAAGCGGTGTCTCAATCAGCGTGCCCACGCGGCGCAGGTCCAAGCCCTCGCGCTGGGCGAGATGCAGTTCCGGCTGGTAGGAGACCGCCAGATCGACCCGGCCCGCCGCCACCATGCGCGGCGGCTCATTCGGGTCGGCGGGGGAGACCAGTTCGACCTCCAGCCCCGCATCGGTGAAATAGCCCTTTTCCTGGGCCAGAATGATTGGCCCGTGATCGGGGTTCACGAACCAGTCGAGCATGACGGTCATCTTGTCTTGGGCCAAGGCGGGGGCCGCGATCAGCGTCAGAGCAAGGGGGGCGAGGATGTTTTTCACGAAGGGTCTCCAGTTTATCGTTTGTGCGGGGAAAGGGTCAGGCGCCGGGCAGGGCCAGCAGGGCGATCTTGCCCGGCCAGCGGGGGCGGAGGGTGTTGGCGGCGTGATGCGCGCGCAGGCCGGTGCGGCAGGCGAGCACGATGCGGGGGGTGTCGGGCGGCAGTGGCAGGTTCGGCAGCGCCTCGGGCGGGACATGGCGCGCTTGGGGTGAGAAGGGCACGGGCGCCTCGGCGCGCAGGTCGATGACCATATCACGCGGGGTGATATGGCATTCGGCGATGAAACCCGCGGCGCGCGCGGGCTCGGGCGCGGTATCGAACCGAAAGCCCGACATGCGCCATTGCGCGGCGTCCCAGATCAAGAGTTGCCCCAGCGGGGAGGGCGTGAGACCCAGCAGGACCGAGAGCGCCATCTGCGCCTGTGCCGCGCCGATCATTCCGACCACGGGCCCCAAAACACCCGCCGTGTCACAGGTGGCTGCCGTCTGCGGCAGGTCGGGGAAAACAGCGCGGAGCGAGGGGGCACCCCCGCAGAAACCACCGACATAGCCCGACAGCCCAAGGGCCGAGGCTGAAATCAGCGGTTTGCCCTGTGCGCAGGCTTCGTCCGACAGGGTCAGGCTGGCGGCGAAAGTGTCGGCGCAGTCGAGCGCGATATCGCAGTCCGCCAGCAGCGCGGGCGCATTGGCGGGGGTGAGCCATTCGGCTTGCGGGTCTAACGTTACCTCGGGGTTCAGCGCCGCCATCGCCTCGGCGGCGGCACGGACCTTGGGCCTGCCGATATCGTCCATCCGGTAGAGCGGTTGGCGGTGCAGATTGCTCAAGGCCACCTGATCGCCGTCGAGCAATGTGATCCGTCCGACACCGGCCCCGACGAGATATTGCAGCACAGGCACCGCCAGCGCACCGGCCCCGACGACCAGCACATGCGCCGCCGTGAGCCGCGCTTGCCCCGCGGCACCGACCTGCGGCAGAACGGTCTGGCGGGCGTAGCGGCTCATGCGGTCACCTCGAGCCATTCGCGCATCCGCGCCTCGGGGTCTGCGTTCAGCGTGATATCCGTGACCGCCGCCACCGTATCGGCCCCGGCGGCAAAGGCCCCCGGCGCGCGGGCGACTGACATGCCGCCGATGGCGCAAAGCGGGATATCCCCGATCCTCGCCTTCCATTCCGTCAAACGGTCGAGGCCCTGTTCGCTCCATTTCATCTTTTTCAGGATGGTCGGATAGACGGGGCCGAGGGCGATATAATCGGGGGCGAGGGCCAGCGCGCGGTCAAGCTCGGCGTGGTCATGGGTCGACAGACCCAGTTTCAGCCCGGCGGCGCGGATCGCGGGGAGGTCGGCACTGTCCAAATCCTCTTGCCCCAGATGCAGCCAATCGGCCCCCAGTTCAATCGCCAGTTGCCAGTGGTCATTCACCACCAGCAGCGCGCCGTGCCGGCGGCAGAGGTCGAGCGCGGTTGTGATCTCGGCCCGCAACCGGTCTTCCGGCGCGTCCTTGATGCGCAGTTGCACCAGCTTCACGCCCAAGGGCACGGCCCGCGCGACCCATGCGGCACTGTCGAAGACGGGGTAGAAACGCGGCAAGCTCATAGCCAAGCCTTTCCGATGACGGGGGTGGAGGGCACGGCCATGTCACGCTGGCCCATGGGGCCGGAGGCGGCGGCAAGCGCGCCCGCGCGGCAGGCCAGCGCAAAGGCTTCGGCCATGGCGGCGGGATCGCGGGCCTCGGCCACGGCGGTGTTCAAAAGTACCGCATCAAACCCCATTTCCAACGCCTGCGCGGCATGGCTGGGCAGGCCGAGGCCCGCGTCGATCACCATGGCCACATCGGGAAATGCCGCCCGCAGGCTGCGCAGCCCGTGCAGGTTGTTCAGCCCCAGCCCCGAGCCGATCGGCGCGCCCCAAGGCATCAGCACCCGGCAGCCCGCATCGACCAGCCGCGCGGCCAGCACCTGATCCTCGGTAGTATAGGGGAAGACCTCGAAGCCGTCGGCGCAGAGCGCCTCGGCAGCCTCGACCAGCCCGAAGGGGTCAGGTTGCAGGGTGTCGGCATCGCCGATGACCTCCAGCTTGATCCAATTGGTGCCGAAATACTCCCGTGCCATCTGCGCTGTGGTGATCGCCTCGCGCGCCGAATGGCAGCCGGCGGTATTGGGCAGCAGATGCACGCCTAAGCCGCGCACCATCTCCCAAAACGCCTGTCCCGCGCCCTGTTCGCGGCGCAGGGAAACCGTGGCGACCGGCGCGGCGCTTTGACGAAATGCGGCCTCCATCACCGCGGGCGAGGGGTAGCGCGCGGTGCCCAGCATCAGCGGTAGGGGCAGGGTGGTGCCGTAGAAATCGCGCATCTCTCAGCCCCCCTGCATGGCGCTGAGCACTTCGAGCCGGTCACCGTCGCGGAGCATGGTCTCACCCCGCGCGCCTGCGGGGACGAAACTGCCGTTGAGCGCGGTGGCGACCTTCGCCTCGCCCCAGCCAAGCTCTGCCAATGCCGCGTCAAGCGGCGCGGCGGTGACCTCACGCGGCGCGCCGTTCACTTCAATCTTCACGGAATAAATCCCCCGTTGTCGCTGTTGCCAGAAAGCCCGCCGCCTGTTCGGCCAAGGCGGGTGCCATGAGAAAGCCGTGCCGGAACAGCCCGTTCAGATGCAGCACCGCGCCGCGTTGCACGATGCCGGGCAGATTGTCGGCAAAGGCGGGGCGCAGGTCGGCGCCCATCTCGATGATCTCGCCTTCGGCAAATCGCGGGTCGAGCGCATAGGCGGCTGAGAGCAGTTCCAGCGCCGAGCGGGCGGTCATGCCGCTGCGGCTGGCGCTTTCGATCTGGGTCGCGCCCAGCATGTAGATCCCATCACCGCGCGGCACGACGTAAAGCGGGTGGCGCGGGTGCAGCAGGCGGATCGGGCGGGTGAGGGTGACATCAGGAGCGCGGAGCAGGATCATCTCACCGCGCACCGCACGCAGTCCGGGCAGAGCGTCGCGGGCCACCATGCCGCGGCAGTCGATCACCGGGCCTGCGATTTGCCTCGGGGCGAGGGCCGTGGTCTCGACCTTTACCCCTTGGGCGATAAGGGTTTGAGATAGATCATACAGCGCTTGGCGCGGGTTCAGATGCGCCTCCTCGGCAAAGAACAACCCGCGCCGGTGACGCCCGGCGAGGTCCGGCTCGCATTCTGCAACGGCCTCGGCATCGCAGGCGCTGTGGCCTTCGGTGCGGGCGGCAAAGCGTTGCAGTTCCGCGCGGTCCCGCTCGGGGGCGAGGACCAGCGTGCCCCTATGGGTGACCTCCGTGACCTCCCCCCATAGCGCCGCGGCACGCCGCCCGTGGGTCACTACCGCAGGCTCGCTCAGCGCGCCTTCGCAAAGGGGCGCGAGCATGCCGCCCGCCCACCACGAGCAGCCATGCGGCCCGGGCGTGCCTTTGCGGTCAACGAGCCTTGGCCGGAGCCCCTGCGCCAGACAGGCCCGTGCGGCCCAAAGCCCGGCCACGCCCGCGCCGATGATGGTGACGTCACTCATGGGACCAAACGCCGTGAAAATGATGCACCGGCCCGTGGCCATGGCCGATGTTGAGGGCGTCCGCGGCGGCAATGGCGCGTTGCAGATAGCGATGGGCGGCCTCCACCGCCTGCGGCAGAGACAGGCCTCGCGCCAGCCCGGCGGCAATGGCGGCAGAGAGCGTGCAGCCGGTGCCATGGGTGTTCGTGGTTTGCTGGCGCGGCGCGGAAAGGCGCAGGGTCTCGGCCTCGGAAATCAGCAGATCGACACAGGTGCAGCCCTTGCCATGGCCGCCCTTCATCAGCACCGCGCGGGGGCCGAACGACAGCAGCGCGCGCCCCTGTGCGAGCATGGTGGCCTCGTCGGAGGCTTCTTCTGTGTCGAGCAGCCGTGCGGCCTCGGGCAGGTTCGGCGTCAGCACATGGGCGCGGGGCAGCATCCGGTCGCGCAGGGTTTTGACCGCTTCGGCAGAGAGCAGCGCATCGCCGGATTTCGCCACCATCACCGGGTCAAGCACAACAGGCGCGGCGCAGTCGGCCAGCCCCTCGACCACGGCGAAGATCGTCGCCGGGTCGCCCAACATGCCGATCTTGACCGCGCCGATGGCCAGATCGTCAAAGACCGCCGTCATCTGTGCGCGGATCATCGCAGGGGCGATCATCGCGACCCCGGTGACGGCGCGGGTGTTCTGCGCGGTCACGGCAGTGAGCACGCTTGCCCCATAGACGCCGAGCGCGCTAAAGGTCTTGAGATCGGCTTGAATCCCCGCCCCGCCGCCGCTGTCGGAGCCCGCAATCGTCAGTGCTTGAAACGCCATTCGGCCCCCCATTCGTGAGATGGGCCAAGGGCATGGAGATACGGGGTAAACGACCGCCCGGATGGGGCTGATGCTTGCTTCCGTTCCCTACGCCGGTACGACCCGGATCAGGTTCGATGGGTCGGTTTTCACCTCTCAGCCTTGCGGCACCCCAACGGATTTCCGGCAGGCTAGCGAGGGGCGTTCATAGGGTCAACAGGGGATCGGTTATTTATTAGTTCACGTTTTATATCATGTAGTTGTACATCGTACCTCATGCAACGCATGAAGATTCGTCAATGAAAATCGCGCGATCTGGGGATCACTTTGGCATCGCGCGGATGGCCATGCATGGCCACCTGACCGGGCAGCGGATGGGTCGGGTGATCGCCCCGCGTCGTGATGCCGGGCATGGGCGCGTCCGAGAGCGCGGCTAGCCGGTCCGAGCGGTCCTCGAGCCGGTCGGCCACTACGTGGATCACCCGCCCGTCGGTCTGCACGCGCCCTTCCACGACCAGAAGCCGCGCCGACATGATCGTGGGGCGGTAGAGCTTGAACATATTGGGCCAGATCACGAGGTTGGCGACGCCAAACTCATCCTCCAGCGTGATGAAACAGACCCCCTTGGCGCTGCCGGGTTTCTGGCGCACCAGCACCAGCCCGGCGAGTTTCACCCGCCGCCCGTGGCCCATGCGCGAAAGATCGCGGGCGGAGGCGAACCCCTGCGCGGCAAGGCTGGCGCGGTAGAAGGACATCGGATGCGCCTTCAGCGACAGGCGCAGCGTCTGGTAGTCGGCCACCACCTGTTCCGCCTTCGGCATCACCGGCAGATGCACCTCCGGCTCCGGGCCGCGGGCCGAAGCCTCAACATGGTCGAAGATCGGCAGGGCGGGCGCATCGCGCAGCCCCTGCGCCTGCCAAAGCGCCTGACGCCGGTCGATCCCCATGCTGCGCATCGTGTCGGCGGCGGCGAGTTGTCGGATCGCCTTGGCATCCAGCCCCGCGCGGGTCTTGAGGTCTTCGACATCCGCAAAAGGCGTCTCGCGCCGGTCCATGATCCGCGCGCCCGCCTTCTCCTGCAGCCCGTCCACCATGCGCAGGCCAAGGCGCAGGGCGAAACCGTCGTCACAAGGCTCCAGCGTGCAGTTCCAGTCCGAGAGGTTCACGTCCACATCGCGCACCTCGACCCGGTGCTCACGGGCGTCGCGCACGATCTGCGCGGGGGCGTAGAACCCCATTGGCTGGGAGTTCAGCAGCGCGCAGGCAAAGGCCGCCGGGTAGTGGCATTTCATCCAGGATGAGACATAGACCAGCTTGGCAAAACTCGCGGCATGGCTTTCGGGGAAGCCGTATTCCCCGAAGCCCTTGATCTGGTCGAAACAACGCTGCGCGAAAACCGGATCGTAGCCGCGCTTGGTCATGCGGCCCACCATCTTGTCCTGCAGCTTCTCGATCGTCCCGCGCGAGCGGAAGGTGGCCATGGCCTTGCGCAGCTCGTTGGCCTCGGCGGGCGAAAACCGTGCTGCGTCGATGGAGATCTTCATCGCCTGTTCCTGAAAGATCGGCACGCCCAAGGTCCGGCTGAGGATGCTGAACAACTCGTCCTGCGGATAGGCCGGGCCGGGGGCGGGGTAGACGACGCTTTCGAGCCCCTGACGGCGGCGCAGATAGGGGTGGACCATGTCGCCCTGAATGGGGCCGGGGCGGACGATGGCGACCTCGATCACCAGATCGTAGAAGACCCGTGGCCGCAGTTTCGGCAGCATCGCCATCTGCGCGCGGCTTTCGACCTGAAACACCCCGAGGCTGTCGCCCCGGCAGAGCATGTCATAGGTGGGCCGCCCGGTGGCGTCGTCCTCGTGATCCTCCACTGGCACCGTGGCCAGTTCCAGCGGGCGGTCGTAATGCGCCTCGATCAGATCAAAACATTTGGCGATACAGGTGAGCATCCCGAGGGCGAGGATATCGACCTTGAAGATCTGCAGCGCGTCGATGTCGTCCTTGTCCCATTCGATGAAACTGCGCTCGGGCATGGCGCCGTTGCCGATGGGCACGATCTCGGTCAGGGGGCGTTCGGTCAGGATGAAGCCGCCGACGTGCTGTGAAAGGTGCCGCGGCATGCCGATCATCTGGCTGGCCAGTTTCAGCACCATGCGCAGATAGGGGTCTGACAGGTCCAGCCCGGCCTCGCGCACGCGGGCGTCGTCCATCTCACCCTCGAAACTGCCCCAGACGGTGCCGGCGAGCTTCGAGGTCACGTCTTCCGAGAGCCCCATCGCCTTGCCGACCTCGCGGATGGCCGAGCGCGGGCGGTAGTGGATCACCGTGGCGCAAAGCCCGGCGCGGTGGCGGCCGTATTTGCCGTACATGTACTGGATGACCTCCTCGCGCCGCTCATGCTCGAAATCGACGTCGATATCGGGCGGCTCGTCGCGTTCCTCCGACAGGAACCGCTCGAACAGCAGGTTGTGCACCGCCGGGTCGACCGAGGTGATGCCGAGGCAGAAGCAGACCGCGGAATTGGCCGCCGAGCCGCGCCCCTGACAGAGGATCGGCGGCTGCGCCTCCTCGCGGGCGAAGCGGACGATGTCATGGATGGTCAGGAAATAACGCGCGATCTTCTTGGTCTCGATCAGGGCGAATTCCTTCTCGATGGTCTTTTTCACCGTCTCGGGCAGGCCTTCGGGGTAGCGCCGGGCAGCGCCTTCCCAGGTGAGGCGGGCGAGTTCCTCCATCGGGCTGCTCCCCTCGGGGACGATTTCATGGGGGTATTCATAGGCCAGATCGGTGAGGCGGAAGTCGATCCGGTCGGCAAGGCGGCGGGTCTCCGCGATGGCATGGGGCCAGTCGGCGAAAAGGCGCATCATCGCCTCGGGGGATTTCAGGTGGCGTTCGGCATTGGCGGCTAGCAGGTAGCCCGCCTTGGGTACGATCACGCCCTCGCGGATCGCCACCATCACGTCCTGCAGCGGGCGGCGGTGGCGGGCGTGGTAAAGCACGTCATTGGTGGCGAGAAGCTTCAGCCCATGGGTGCGGGCCAGCGCATCCAGCCGGTTGATCCGTGCCCGGTCGTCGCCCCGGTAGAGGAAACTCGCGCCGATATGGCGCATCTCCGGCAGCGCTTTTTGCAGCCGCGGCAGGCCGGCGGCGAAGAGATCGAGGTTCTCGGGCGGCATGACGATCAGGTGCAGCCCTTCGGCATGTTGCGCCAGCATCTCCAGCGTCAGATGGGTCTCGCCCTTCTGCTGCCATTCGCCATCGACCGATTGCATCTTGCCCGCCGAGAGCAGCGTCGAGAGCCGCGCATAGGCGGCGCGGTCCTGCGGGTAGGCGAGGATCTCGGTCCCGCAGAGCAGCACCAGACGCGCGCCGATCAGGGGGCGGATATGGGCTTTCTCGGCCTCCACATGCAGGCGCACCACGCCCGCCAGCGTGTTGTGATCCGCGATGCCGAGACTGTCGTAGCCGTGGTGATGCGCGGTCTCGACCAGATCGACGGCGTCCGAGGCGGCGCGCAGGAAGGAAAAGCAACTGGCCAGCCCGAACTCCACATACGCTGCCCGCGGCGGGGCGGCAAAACCGTCCTCGCCCAGGGTGCGGCGCTTATGTCCCTCCTGCTGCGGCATCAGGCGAACATCCCGTGCAGGAACCAGCGCGGCTCGGCGCCCCGGCCGTCATGGATCACCCCCTCGCGGTAGAGCCAGAAGCGTTGGCCGCCTTCGACCTCCACCTTGTAGTAATCGCGCAGCCGGGTGCCGGGGCGGTCGCGCCACCATTCCGGCGCGATGCGTTCGGGCCCGGCGTGGCGGGTGGTCTTGTAGGTGACGCGGCGCCAGTTGAATTGCGAGGGCGGGCCTTCGGGCACGGCGTAGATCACGCGCACCTCCTCGGGCGGGGTCAAGAGGCGCAGCGGGCGCTCGCGCAGCAGCACCGGCGCGGTGGCGGGGGTGGCCTGCAGGGCCGGGGCGCGTTCCTCCACCGCCTCGGGCTTGTGGGTCTCGCGCCACTGCGGCCAGTTGACCTTGTCGCTGCCCAGTTTCGCCACCAGACGGTCGAGCAGCCCAGCCACGTCGGCCGAGGGGTCGCGCTTGCCGTCGAGGTGGTCCTGCATCAGCGGCAGCGGTTCGCTCGCCAGTGCCTCCAGCGTCAGCAGGTCAAAGCCAAAGCCGCTGTCGATGGTTTCGAGCTTGCCTTCGAAGAGCCGGCGCAAATGCGCGGCGTCGCGGCTGGCGCGGGCGGTGGCAGTGTCGAGGCCGCGCCAATCGCCGTCGATGCGGTAGACGGTCAGCCGCAGCCGCCGCGCGCCGAGTTCGGCCCGGGCCAGTTGTGCGCAGAGATCCTCGACCAGCGCGGGCAGATGCGGGGCGGGGTCGAGCACCGGTTCGGGCAGGCGGCTGCGGGCCATGAAATGGCGGTGATCGGGCGGGGCGTTGAGCGGATCGGCGGCCTTGCCGAGCGCCTTGTCGAGCAGGATCAGCGGGTTGCGCTCGGGCTTCAGGCTGGCGAAGCGGCGCATCAGCGCGGCGCGGGGCAGATCGCTCAGCGCGCCGATGGTCTTGAGGCCGAGCCGGTCCAGGAGCCGCGCGGTCTGCGCATCCAGCCGCAGGGCGGCGACGGGCAGGGGGGCGAGGGCGGTGCCCACGTCCTCGGCCTCGCAGATCTGCGCGCCCAAGCCGAAACGCGCCAATGCCTGCGCCGCCCCCGGGGTGGGGGCCATGGCGCAGCGTGCGGTCAGCCCCTGCAACGCGAAACGGCTGCGGATGTCGCGCAGCATCGCCGCCTCGCCGCCAAACAGATGCGTGCAGCCGGTCACGTCCAAGAGCAGGCCATGATCCACGTCCCGCGCGGTCCAAGGGCACCAGCGCCGCGCCCAATGCACCAGCCGCTTGATCAGGGCAATATCGCCCTCCAGATCGGCGGGCTCGACATGCAGGTCGGGGTGGATCGCCTGCACGTCGACCACCCGTGCGCCCGTCTCGATGCCGCGGGCGCGGGCGGCGGCGCTCAGCCCATGGACCACCGGACCGTGCGTCCCGTCGCGCGACAGGACCACCGGCACCTCATCCCCCGGAACGCTGCGGTATTGGCTGATCACCCGGCGCCAGCGCTCCATCGTCAGCTCGGGGAACCAGACGGAGACGATCCGCGGCGCGGGGGCTGTGGCGTTTCTCGGGCTCATAATCGGCCACCCATCGGCCTGGCGCATGGCCGCGCGCGCGAAACAGCTCCAGATCCCAGCGGGCCGCGCCCGGCGCCTGCGGGTCGTGCGGATGCGCCTGCGCGGGCAGCGCGGCGATGCGCCAGCGCATCCGAGCGGCGCTCAGCCCGCCGGGATCGCCGCTGCGGATGAGGTAGAGCGGCACGCCCGAAGCCTCGGCCCGCAGCGAGAGCCGTTTGGTGGCGGTGAAATCCAGCACCTCCGGCCCGCCATGCACCTCGCCCACCACGGCGGAAAGACCGGCGCAGGCCGCGCCTTCCTCCATCGTCCAGAGCACGTCGCGCGGATGGCTGGCACTGACCAGAAGCACCGGCTGCTCCAGCCCGAAAGCCGCGAGGCTCGGGGTATAGGGCGCGCCGTTCTCGCGCCGCGACAGGAAGTCCTGCACCCAGAGCACCGGCCCCTTGCCGCGCGGCAGCAGCGACAGCACGAAGGCGCTGGCCGGGGCCGTGGCGAAGGGGGCGGGAAAGACATCCGTGAGCGGCGCATATGCGGCCAGAACCCCCGGCTCGGGGGGTGTCGACGGCCGCCGTCGCGGCAGGGTAAGGACCTGCCCATATGTAGAATCGGTTGTCATGCACGACTCCATATGTTCACATTTTGTTCTATTCATAAACGACGAACTGCGGTTCTGTCAAAGATTTGAGCCGCGCCGCGAAGCCCTTGCCGGGGCGCGGAAAAATCGCATCTACTGGGCCCAAGGCGGCGACAGGAGGCGAAAATGTGCAATCTTTACTCCCTCACCAAGGGGCAGGACGCGATCCGCGGCTGGTTCGACGGGATTGAGGACCAGACCGGAAACCTCGCCCCGATGCCCGGCATCTACCCCGACTATCCCGCCCCGGTGGTGCGCCATGGCGAGGTCGGCCCGGTGCTGCAGATGATGCGGTGGGGGATGCCGTCGCCCGCCTTTGCGCTCAAGGGCAAGAAGACCGACCGCGGTGTGACCAACATCCGCAACATCGCCTCACCGCATTGGCGGCGCTGGCTGGTGTCGGAGCACCGCTGCGTCGTGCCCTTCACCGCCTTTTCCGAGCCGCTGAACCGCCCCGGCGAACGTTCTCGCCCGATCTGGTTCGCACTTGGCGAGGACCGCCCGCTGGCCTTCTTCGCCGGGGTCTGGACGCAGTGGACCTCCGTCCGCAAGCTCAAGGATGGGGAGACCACCGACAACCTCTATGGCTTTCTGACCACCGAGCCCAATGCCGAGGTCGCGGCCGTGCACCCCAAGGCCATGCCGGTGATCCTGACCACGCCCGACGAGGTGCAGGCGTGGCTCGGCGCCGAGACCGCCGACCTCCCAAAACTGCAACGCCCGCTGCCCGACGGTGCCCTGCAGGTCATCGACCCCGAGGATTAAGCCGCCTCTGCCATCATCCGCGCGGCCATTGCGAGGTCCGAGCGGAACTGCGCCTCGGCCTCCTCGCGCACGCGGGGATTGGGGACGCGCAGCAGGTAGGAGGGGTGCAGGGTGATCAGCACCGGGATGCCCTCGGGCCCCGCCTCGATCGTGCCGCGCCGTTTCAGGATGCCCGTGCCCTTGCCGGTCAGGCTCTGCGCCGCCGTGGCGCCCATGGCGAGGATCAGCTTCGGCTGCACCTGCGTCACCTCGGCGTTCATCCACCAGCGACACTGGTCGATCTCCGGCGTCTCGGGGCGCTGGTGGATGCGGCGCTTGCCGCGGGCGGTGAACTTGAAGTGTTTGACCGCATTGGTGACGAAGGCGGCCTCGCGATCCAGCCCCGCTTCCCCGGCGATGCGGTCGAACATCTGGCCTGCCGGCCCGACGAAGGGGCGGCCCGCCAGATCCTCCTGATCGCCCGGCTGTTCGCCCACCACCATCAGATCGGCATCTCGCGGCCCTTCGCCCGGCACGGCTTGGGTAGCGTGGCAATGCAGCGGGCAGCGGGTGCAGGCGCGGATCGCGGCGGGCAATTCTTCCATCGGGCCTTCCCACGCGGAATTGAAGGCCGAAAGCTGCGCCTGCACGCGGTCCATCCGCACCGGCGGCAGTGTCGGCGCTGCCTCGGCCATGGCGCGGGCGCGGGCCGGGGCCTCGGCGATCATCTGGGGGATGAAGGCCGCCTCGGGCATGTTCTTCCAGTATTTCTTGGGCATCTCCGACTGCATCGCCTTCACCATCAGGCGCGCGGGGTTGAAGATATTCTGGAAGTAGGTGATCCACAGTTGCTCGCCCGCGTCCTCGGGCAGGTCGGGCTTGGCGTGACCCTCTTGAAAGCTGAGCTTGCCGCCCTCGAAGATGGCCGAGACGTCGGGCGTCAGGATGCGCCAGTCCATGTCCGAGAACCGCCGCACGAAGAAATCCGCCGTCGGCTCCACCGTGTGATGCGTGGGCTCGAACCAGGCGGCGAAGCTGCGGCGCGGGGCGTTCGGATCGCCGATCTCGCGGAAGCGGACGAAGGCTTTCATCTTGTGCTGGCAGCGGCGGACGTTCTTCTCCATCCCGCGCAACACGGCGAGGTCGGCATCGCCGCGGTCCGACATCAGATGCGGCGCGTCCTTCACGCGCCAGAGGAAGGCGTAAAGCCGCGCGAAGCGTTCCGGATCGCTGTGCCAGACCGCCGTCTCGGCCATCGACACGAAACTGCGCGGCACGGCGGTGCGGCCCGTGGCAGTGGGCGCGGCTTCCCCGCCGAAAAGGTCGGGGGCAGCGGCATGATCGCCCCAGAGGATCTGCTCGGGCGGAACACCGGCGGCGAGAAAGCCGCGTGCCGCCTCGCGCCATGCCCTGGCGGTGCCGATGGGGGGCAGGGAAACGCGGTGCATCAGAACAGGGTCAATTGCTCGGGCGGCGGCGCGAAACGCGCGCGCAGGTCGGCGCTGTCGGTGAGCCCCCCCGGCGACCAGCCCCCGGCGGTGACGAAAGCGCGGGCCTTTTTCATCGAAGCGCCCATGCGGGTCAGGTCCTCGTAGCGCAAGCTGCGATGCCGCCGCGCGGCGAGGATGCGGTTGACGGTCTTCACTCCGAAGCCGGGCACCCGCAGCAGCATCTCGCGGCTGGCGCGGTTGACGTCGAGCGGGAAATGCTCGCGGTGCACCAGCGCCCAGGCGAGTTTCGGGTCGACCTCAAGATCGAGGTTGCCGTCGCGGGTGACCGAGGTGATCTCGTCGAGTTGGAAGTCGTAGAACCGCAGCAACCAATCGGCCTGATACAGCCGGTGTTCGCGTTGCAGGGGCGGGCGGATCAGCGGCAGTTTCGCGGAACTGTCGGGAATCGGCGAGAAGGCGGAGTAATAGACCCGCTTCAGCTTGTAGCTGGAATAAAGCCGCGTCGATTGCCCCAACACGGTGGCGTCGTTCGACCCGTCCGCGCCGATGATCATCTGCGTCGACTGGCCGGCGGGGGCGAAACGCGGCGGGCGCTTGCCGGAGAAGGATTTCTCTTTGCTCGCCTCCTTGGTCATGCGCACGTTCGCCATGGCGCGGCGGATCTGCTCGGGCTTCTTCTCGGGCGCATATTGCTGCACCGCGCTGTCGGTGGGAAGCTCCACGTTGATCGAAAGCCGGTCGGCGAGACGCCCGGCCTCCTCGATCAACTCGGGCGAGGCGTCGGGGATGGTCTTGAGGTGGATGTAGCCGCGGAAGTTCTCCTCGTGCCGAAGCTTGCGGGCGATCTGGACCATGTCCGACATGGTCGCATCGGGCGAGCGGATCACGCCCGACGACAGGAACAGCCCCTCGATATAATTGCGGCGGTAGAACTCGATGGTGAGTTTCACCACCTCGTCCACGCTGAAACGCGCGCGCTCCACGTTCGACGACACGCGGTTGATGCAATAGCTGCAATCGTAGATGCAGAAATTGGTCATCAGGATCTTGAGCAGGCTGATGCAACGCCCGTCCGGGGCGTAGGCGTGGCAGATGCCGCTGCCTTCGTTGGACCCCAGCCCCTTGCCGTCGCGCGAGTCGCGCTTGGTGGAGCCCGAGGAGGCGCAGGAGGCGTCGTATTTCGCCGCGTCGCTGAGAATCGCCAGTTTCTGATCGAGGGTCTGTTTGGTCATGCGTTCTATATATGTTCTCGGAGGGGCGGCGTCATCAACCTATCTTAATGCCGCGACAATTTGCGCGGGGGGCTGCCGAGGGGCGGGGTGATTTCGCGCGGTCGATGTTCCTGCGGATTTGCCTACGGGACGCTAACCTTTTGGGCGGCGCATTTAAGCATCCCCCTGCAAGGGCGCATCGTTGCATCGCCCTGCAAGGGCGTGTCAGCATCGCCCTACAAGCTATTGCCTCGGTTCGACATTTCCCCTCACCGTAGCCCTCCGCCTGCTTGCATTACCTCGCGTAATACGGTTGTAATTCCGCGAGGAGACAATCGGCTTTCCCAAGAACAACACGCGAGGAGCACCGTGATGGCAAACCCCCTTTATGACACTCTGTTTGGCCGTCACGCGGGCAAGACGACCGCCTTTTTGCATCTCGAAGGGGGGGTGACGCTGACACATGCGGGCTTTCTGAGCCGGGCGGCGCGCTTTGCCAATGTGCTGAGCGGGCTGGGGGTGAAGCCGGGCGACCGGCTGGCGGTGCAGATCGACAAATCCGCCGATGCGCTGGCGCTCTATGCCGCTTGCGTGCGGGCGGGGGTGATCTTTTTGCCGCTCAACCCGGCCTATACGGCGGATGAGGTGCGCTATTTCGTGACCGACAGCGGGGCGGCGGCTTTTGTCTGCCAGCCTGCGCGGCGCAACGAGATGGGGCCGCTGGCCAAGGACACGGGCTGCCAGCTTGAGACGCTCGGCACCGAAAACGATGGCAGTTTTGCGGAGCGCGCGGCCTCGGTCACCGATCAATTCGAGACCCCCCCGCGAAAGGCGGATGATCTCGCGGCCTTCCTCTATACCTCCGGCACGACGGGGCGCTCTAAGGGGGCGATGCTGACGCAGGCGAACCTTTTGTCGAACGCGCAGACGCTGGCCGATCTGTGGCGCTTTACGAATGCGGATGTGCTGCTTCATGCGCTGCCGATCTTCCACACCCACGGGCTTTTCGTGGCGACCAATGTGACGCTGGTGGCGGGAGGCGCGATGATCTTCATGCCCAAGCTCGACATCGACCGATTGATCGACCGGATGCCCCATGCCACCGCGATGATGGGGGTGCCCACATTCTACACCCGGCTGTTGGACGACGCGCGCTTTACCAGTGAGACGGCGGCGAAGATGCGGCTGTTCATCTCGGGCTCGGCCCCGCTTTTGGCCGAAACCCATGTGGATTTCGAGGCCCGGACCGGCCACCGTATCCTAGAGCGTTACGGCATGACCGAGACTAATATGAACACCAGTAACCCCTATGAGGGCGAGCGCCGGGCGGGCACCGTGGGCCTGCCTCTGCCGGATGTGGAACTCAAGATCACCGACCCCAAGACCGGCGCGACCCTGCCGGATGGCGAGATTGGCAGCATCGAAGTGCGGGGGCCGAATGTCTTTAAAGGCTATTGGCAGATGCCCGAGAAGACCGCCGCCGAGCTGCGCGAAGACGGCTTTTTCATCACCGGCGATCTGGGGCGGCGCGATGCGGATGGCTATGTCACCATCGTGGGCCGCGACAAAGACCTGATCATCTCGGGCGGCTATAACATCTACCCCAAGGAGGTCGAACTGCTGCTCGACGACCAACCGGGCGTGCTGGAAAGCGCGGTGATCGGCGTGCCGCATCCCGATTTCGGTGAAAGCGTCGTGGCGGTGCTGGTGGCGCGCCGGGGTGTGGAATTGGACTTGGAAAAGATCGCTTCGGACGTGGCCGGATCGCTGGCCAAGTTCAAACAGCCCCGCAAGTTGATCGTGCTGCCGGAACTGCCGCGCAACACCATGGGCAAGGTGCAAAAGAACGTGCTGCGCGAAAACTACCGGGATCTCTTCCAGCCGGGGTGACGCGGCCCGAGGGGCGCTGTCTCACGGTCAAAGGCACGGGCATCCCCCTCCCACGGGGCGGGGCGGGGATGTAACCTGCGACAATCTGGCGTTTAATGCCCGGTTTCGCTTGAGGTGCCGGGAAAATTTCTACAGAACGTGGTGACCTTTCAGTCCGCTAGATCAGGAGTTCGCGTGTCCCTCTTCCTTATCGTTGCCTTGCCTTTCCTTGGTGCTTTGCTACCCGGACTGATGAATTCCGCAGGGCGCCAAGCCTGCGCCGGGGTCACCTTCATGGTTACCCTCGTGGCCTTTGTGGGCCTGCTCACCCATCTGCCTGCCGTATTGGCCGGAGAGGTGCTGACCGCGCGGGTTGATTGGATCCCGCAGCTTGGCCTGAACCTGACCTTGATGCTCGACAGTCTTGGCTTTTTCTTTGCCTGCCTGATCCTTGGCATCGGTCTGCTTATCATCGCCTATGCGCGCTCTTATCTGTCGCGCGATGATCATATGGGTGAGTTTTTCACCTATCTCTTGCTCTTCCAAGGCGCGATGGTGGGCATTGTTCTGAGCGATAACGTGTTGATCCTGCTGATTTTCTGGGAGCTGACCTCGCTGTCGTCCTTCCTGCTGATCGGCTATTGGAAGCATCTGCCCGAAGGCCGCCAAGGCGCGCGGATGGCGTTGACCGTGACCGGCATGGGCGGGCTTGCGATGATCGGTGGCATGCTGCTGCTGGGTCAGATCGTCGGCAGCTATGACCTGAGCGTGATCTTGGAAAACCGCGAGGCGATCCAAGCCTCGCCGCTCTATCTGCCTGCGCTGATCCTGATCCTGCTGGGCTGTTTCACCAAATCCGCGCAGTTCCCTTTTCATTTCTGGCTGCCCCACGCCATGGCCGCGCCGACGCCGGTGTCGGCCTATCTGCACTCCGCCACGATGGTGAAGGCGGGGATCTTCTTGATGGCGCGGATGTGGCCGGTGCTTTCGGGCACGCCGGAGTGGTTCGTCATCGTCACCACGGCGGGGCTGATCACCATGGTGCTGGGCGCGGTGATCGCGCTGTTCAAACATGACCTGAAGGCGCTCTTGGCTTTCTCGACCGTCAGCCACCTTGGTCTGATCACCATGCTTTTGGGCACCGGCACGGCCTTTGGCGCGCTGGCGGCGGTGTTTCACATCCTGAACCACGCGACCTTCAAAGCGGCGCTTTTCATGTCGGCGGGGATCGTGGATCACGCGGTGCATACGCGCGACATCCGGCGCTTGGGCGGGCTGCGGCATCTGATGCCGGTGACCTTCGTGATCGCCACGCTGGCGTCGCTTTCAATGGCGGGTATTCCGCTGCTCAACGGCTTCTTGTCGAAAGAGATGATGCTGGCAGAGACGCTGCACACGACGCTTTTCGATCTGCCGTGGCTGGTGCCTGCGCTTGCGACCTTCGGCGCGCTCTTCTCTGCGGCCTATAGCTTCCGGCTGATCGGCCACACCTTTCTTGGCAAGGAGCGCGACGATTACCCCGATCATCCGCATGATCCCAAGCCCGGCCTCTGGCTGCCGCCGGCGCTGTTGATCATCCCCGTGGTGGTGATCGGCCTCGCGCCGTTTCTGGCCGAGCCTTTCGTCAAGCTGGTGACCGCCTCTGTCCTTGGTGACGCGGCCGAGATGTCTTCTGCGCATTTCAAAATCTGGCACGGGCTGGGGCCGGCGCTTTATATGTCGATCGTCGCGGTGGTGGGCGGGCTGATCTTGCTGGCGCTCTTCACCCCGCTGCTGCGCATCTGGGATGCCGCCCCGCGGCCCGAGGCCAAGCGCATCTTTGACCGGATCATCGCGGCCGCTGTCGGCCTGTCGCAGGCGGTATCGCTGCGGCTGCACAATGGGGCTTTCTCGCGCTATGCCGCCGTGATGGCGGTGACCGTCGTGGGCGTGGGCTATTACGCTTGGGCCACCGGCACGGTGGGCGCGGCGAGCCGTGCGCTGCAGCCGACGAATGCCGTGCAGATCGCAGGCTGGCTGATGTTGGTCGCGGCGGCCTGCGGCCTTGTCTTCCTGCACCGCAACCGCCTGTTGTCGCTGATCTTGATCGGCATCGTCGGGCTGATCGTCTCGGCTGGTTTCGTTTTCTTCAGCGCGCCGGACTTGGCGATGACCCAGCTGACGGTCGAGGTGGTGACGATCATCCTGCTGCTCTTGGCGCTGAACTTCCTGCCCAACCGCACGCCGATCGAAAGCAGCGTGCTGCGCCGGACGCGGGACGTTGTCGTCTCTCTCGCGGCGGGGGCGGCGACCATGGCGCTGTCCTATCACTACCTGCTGCGCGACACCGTGGCGCCGAGCATTTCCGAATTCCACCTTGCCAACTCCTACAAGGGCGGCGGCGGCACCAATGTGGTGAACGTGATCCTCGTCGATTTCCGGGGCTTCGACACCTATGGGGAGATCATCGTTCTGGGCATCGCGGCCCTGCTGATCTACGCGCTGACCGAGACGCTGCTCTCGGGCCCGGTGCGTGCGCTCTTGCTGAACCGCAAGCCCGACCAGCCGCGCGCGGGGGACCGTCACCCGATGATGATGGTGGTGATGACCCGTGTGATCATGCCGGTGGTGCTCATGGTAGGTTTCTACATCTTCCTGCGCGGCCATAACGAGCCGGGCGGCGGTTTCATCGCCGGTCTGATCGTCTCTATCGCCGTGGTAATGCAATATATGGCCAGCGGCTTTGCCTGGGCCTCGGCGCGGCTGCGCTATCCCTATCATGGGATCATCGGCACCGGCGTCTTGATCGCGGGGCTGACGGGGATCGGATCGTGGCTCTTTGCCAAACCGTTCCTGACGTCGGACTTCACCTATGTGCGCATCCCGCCGTTCTACAAGTTCGAACTGGCCACGGCGGCGCTTTTCGATCTGGGCGTGTTCCTTGCCGTGGTGGGGGCGGTGATGCTGTCGCTTGAAAGCTTCTCGCGGCTGGCGCGCCGGGCGCATGTGCCCGAAGCCGAACATGCGATGGACATCGACCCCTCGCGCGAAGACACCACCAAGGCGGAGGCATAAACATGGAACTTCTCGTCGCATCCGCCATCGGCATCCTGACGGCCTCTGGCCTCTATCTTGTGCTGCGCTTGCGGAGCTTTCCGGTCATCATGGGCACCTCGCTGCTGACCTATGCGGTGAACGTCTTTCTCTTTGCCTCGGGCCGTTTGACCGTGGGCGCGCCGCCGATCCTTTCGGATGCCGCACGCTATACCGATCCGCTGCCCCAAGCGCTGGTGCTGACCGCCATCGTGATTTCATTCGGCATGACCGCCGTGGTGGTGATGATCGCCCTCGGCGCCTATCTGGGCAATAAGGATGATCATGTGGACGAGCCGCTGACCGATACCAAGGCGGAGGACCGCACATGACCCATTGGCTGATCCTGCTCATCGTGCTGCCCGCGTTTATCGCGCCTTTCATCGTGCTGGCGGCGCGCTATCACATCACCATCCAGCGGGTGCTGTCGCTGTTCGGGGTGCTGGCGCTGGTCGCCGTGGGCCTTGGCCTCTCGGTCGAGGCGGCGAGCGGCAATGTCATGCTCTACCGTCTCAGCGATTGGGCCGCGCCCTTTGGCATCGTGCTGGTGGGCGACCGCCTGTCGACGCTGATGGTCACGCTGACAGCGGTGCTGGCGCTGTTTGTGCTCCTCTATGTCATCGGGTCGAAATGGGACGAACGCGGGCGGCATTTTCATGCGCTGTTCCAGTTCCAGCTGATGGGGATTATGGGCGCTTTCCTGACGGGCGACCTGTTCAACCTCTTCGTCTTTTTCGAAGTGCTGCTGATCGCCTCCTACGGGTTGATGATCCACGCGGGCGGCACACCGCGTCTGCGGGCAGGGGTGCAATATGTGCTTTATAACCTGCTGGGCTCGACGCTGTTTCTCTTTGCGCTTGGCGCGATCTATGCCGAGACGGGGACGCTCAACATGGCCGATCTGGCGCAGCGCGTTGCCCTGATCGACGCGGGCGCGACAGTGGGCATCCGCATCGCGGCGGTGTTGCTCTTGATGGTCTTCGCGGTCAAAGCCGCCGTGGTGCCGCTGCATTTCTGGCTCCCGTCGAGCTATGCCGAAGCGCCCGGCCCGGTGGCGGCGCTTTTCGCCATTATGACCAAGGTCGGCGCCTATGCGATCATCCGCGTCTATACGCTGATCTTCCCGCCCGAACTGGCCGTGACGGCGGATCTACATACCACATGGCTGTTGCCTGCCGCACTGCTGTCGCTGGCGCTTGGCATGATCGGCGTGCTGGCGGCCAAGCAGTTGGACCGTATGGTGGCCTTTTCCGTCATTGGCTCCATGGGCATGGTGATGATCTCGATCGCGCTGTTCACGCCCGAAGGGATCGCCGCGGCGCTTTACTATATCGTGCATTCGACACTGGCCGCTGGCGCGCTGTTCCTGATCGCCGATCTGGCGCGGGCCGGGCGCGACAATCTGGACCTGACGGCGCAGCCGCAGGTCGCGGGGGCCAAGCTGACCTCGGCCCTGTTCTTTGTCGCCGCCATCGCCATGGTCGGCGTGCCGCCGCTTTCGGGCTTTCTGGGCAAGCTGCTGATCATGGATGCCGCCGCCGCCAGCGATGCCTGGGTGTGGATCTGGGCCGTGATCTTGGGCGCGAGCCTTTTGAGCCTCGTGGGCTTTGGCCGGGCGGGCAGCGTGGTCTTCTGGAAGGCGCGCAGCGTCACGCCAGAGGAGGGGGCGACCCCGGCGGCGCGCCCCTCGGCGCTGAGCTATGTTGCGGTGGGCGGGCTCTTGGCCCTTTTGGTGGCGCATACGCTGCTGGCGGGTCCGGCCACCCAATATGCCACCGCGATTTTAAAGCAATTGTTCGGGCCGGAGCGTTACCTGACCACCGTGCTGGAAACTCCCGGCAAACTGTCGGACGGCAAAGAGGAGGCCCATTGACATGATGCGACCGATCCGTTGGCTTTTGCCGCACCCGTTTCTGACCCTGCTGCTCACCGTTGTGTGGATCTTGCTGCAAAACAAGTTCAGCGCGGGCATGTTGGTCTTTGGCCTGATCCTCGGGATCGTGATCCCGGTATTGACCGCGCGGTGGTGGACCGACCGGCCCCAAGGCATCCGCCCGCTGCGCATGATCGCCTATGTGATCTTGGTCCTGTGGGACATCATCATCGCCAATATCCAAGTGGCGTGGATCATCCTGACCAAATCCAACGCCAGCATGTCGCCGGCTTGGGTCGTCGTGCCGCTCGACCTGAAAGAACCCGAGGCGATCACGATCCTTATGGGCACCATCACGCTGACCCCCGGCACCGTCTCGGCGGACCTGTCGGACAATGGGCGCTACCTCTTGGTGCACGCGCTGGACGCAACCGACCCCGATGCGGTGCGGGATGAGATCAAAGACCGCTACGAACGCCGCTTGAAGGAGATTTTCGTATGACCCAAGCGACCGACCTTTTGACGCTGGCGCTCTACGGCGCGCTGACCCTCGTCGCCATTGCGCAATTCATGGCGATGATCCGTCTGTGGATCGGCCCCGGCACGGGGGACCGGATTCTGGCGCTGGACACGATGTTCATCAATGCCATCGGCATCATCGTGCTGTTGGGCATCTTGCAAGGCACGCAAATCTATTTCGAGGCGGCGCTGATCATCGCCATGCTGGGTTTCGTCTCGACCGTGGCCTATGCCCGTTTCGTCCTGCGCGGAGATATCATCGAATGAGCCCTGAGATCATCGCTACCTATTTCGTTATCGCACTGCTGGTGATCGGCAGTTTCTTCGTGCTGGTCGCCGGGATTGGCTTGCTCAAACTGAACGACCCGATGACACGGCTGCACGCGCCGACCAAAGCCGCGACGCTGGGGATCGGGGCTTATCTGTTGGCGGCCATGGTAAACTCCTTCCTGTCGGGCACGGGGTCGCTACATGAGCTGCTGATCATGGCCTTCATCTTTGTCACCGCGCCGGTCTCGGCCAATTTCATGGCCAAGGCGAACATCCATCGCCGCGATTGCCTGCCGAACCCGCCGGAACTTCCGGAGGGCGATACTTGGGCAACGCTCAACGTGCCGGAGGAAGACCGCGAGATCGAAGAGATGTCGCCGCAGGCCTGAGCATGACGCCTTGGCCCCCGGGCGGATGCCGTGGGGCCAAGGTCGGATTCATTTCAAACTGTTACGATGGTGGAAACCTTTTCCTGCCAGCATAGGTTAATGGGCGGTGCTGCCCAACCGAAGCTGACCGAAAGGATCCTGCCATATGCGTCTGACCGCGCTCCTGCTGATGTTGCTCCTGCCCCTCGCCGCGGCGGCGCAAGACCGTGTGGCGATGGTGATCGGCATTTCCGTCAATGAAGATGCCGCTGCCGCCACGCCAGATCGCCCGCGCGCGGATGCGACGCGCCTGTCTCAGGCGCTGGAGGGGCAGGGTTTTGACGTTACCACCCTGATCGACGCCGACAGCGCGGCGTTCAAACAGGCGCTTTCCGACTTTGCCTTTCACGCCGAAACAGCGGATGTCGCCCTGATCTACTACGCGGGCCGCCGTGTCGCCTCTGGCGGGCAGAGCTATCTGATCCCGGCGGATGCGCCCTCGGCCCCGGCTTCGGCCCTGCGGCGCGAGGGGGTGGCCCTGCCTGCGCTCCTGCGTGCGGCGGGCAAGGCGCGGCAGATACGGCTTGTTCTGCTCGACAATTGCCACGCCGCCCCGCAGCAAGCCGCCGCACCCCTGCCACCGCCTGAACCGCGTCTCGGCACTTTGGTCGTGACTTCTGGCGAGGTAGGCGCTTGTGACGAAGGCGGCGAGAACGCGGGCCTTTTCGCCGAAACGCTGGCCGAGGTTTTGGCGCAGCCGGAGGTTGAGGTTGGCGCGATGCTGGATGATTTCCGCGCCACTCTGCGCAGCCGCAGCGGCGGCAGCCTGTCGGCCCGCCGTTTCGGGCGGCTGAGCCCCACGCCGTTCTTCCTTGGCAGCGGTGACGGGGAAGCGGCCCCAGAGGGGTGGGCCGATTTGAACGAGACACAGGGCCAGCGTTTGGCCGAATTGGCGCGGCAGGGCGATACCCGCTCGCAACTCGGCCTCGCCGCCCTGCAAAGCGATCCCGATGATCCGCGCTATGATCCGCAGAATGCGGCGGCGCAGCTGATGCGGGCGGTCGAGACCGGCTCGGCCGAGGCGCGCTATCAACTGGCTCAGCTTTACGAAGAGGGGCGGGGCGTGGCGCAGGACGAAAACCGCGCGATGCAGCTTTATCGCGACGCTGCTGCGCGGGGCCATGCGGGGGCGTTGAACGATCTGGGCTTTATCCATTTGCAGGGCGAATTGGGGCAGGAGGCCGACCCCAAATTGGCGCTCGACTACTTCCGCCGTGCAGCCGACAGGCGACACCCCGCCGCGATGTTCAACTTTGCCGCGATGATCGACGACGGCAAAGTGCCGGGGCGCGGGGCGGCTGATGCCGCGCTCTACCTCTATCGCGCGCTGCGGGCAGGAGATGGCACGCTGCTGGGGCTGATGCAGGAAGAGCCGCGCCTGTTCGACAGCGACACCCGCAAAGCGCTGCAACGCAAACTGTCGGACTTCGGGTTCTACGATGGCGCGATCGACGGGCTTTATGGCGACGGCACCCAAGCTGCGATCCGCGCGGCATTCGGGCTGGAGGCTGGCGCGATTGAGGTCGAAGATACTGAAGTTGCTGAACAAACGCCGGACTCAGAGGATTCGGAAACTTCCCCGGTGCCATCCGAGACGCCGGAGGATGAACCTGATCACGAGACGCCATCGGAGGCCGAGGACACCCCCGAAATCGACGCCCAGCCAGAGCCCGGCGCGGATGAAAATGTCACCCCGGTTCTGCGCCCGAAACAGGCCGCGCGGGAGTGAATTTTGAAACAAGTAGTATTGCTTTTTCCCCTCCAGTAAGTTGGCAAAATTAATCCGGTTGCAATATCGCGGCCGATGGCTTTTGATTGGCGCATCAGTCAATAAAAACTTCTCTGGGGAGAACACCAATGAAAAAACTGCTTATGACATCCTCTCTGGCGACAGTCGCCGCGACCTCGCTGGCCGCTGCCGAGTGCAGCGAAGTCACCTTCTCCGACGTCGGCTGGACCGACATCACAGCCACCACCGCCGCCGCTTCTGTCGTGCTCGACGCGCTTGGCTATGACACCGAGACCAAGATCCTCGCCGTGCCGGTGACCTATACCTCCATGGCGTCCGGCGACATCGACGTGTTCTTGGGCAACTGGATGCCGACGATGGAAGGCGATATCGCCAAATACCGTGAAGAGGGCAGCGTCGACACCGTGCGCGCGAACCTCGAAGGCGCGAAATACACGCTGGCCGTGAACAAGGCCGCCGCCGACATGGGCATCAAGACCTTCGCCGACATCGCCGCCAATGCCGACGCACTCGAAGGCAAGATCTACGGCATCGAGCCGGGCAATGACGGCAACCGCCTGATCCAGTCGATGATCGACGAGAATGCCTTTGAGCTGGGCGAGTTCGAAGTCGTCGAATCCTCTGAACAGGGGATGCTCGCTCAGGTGCAGCGCGCCAGCCGCAAGGAAGAGCCCGTGGTCTTCCTTGGTTGGGAGCCGCACCCGATGAACGCCAACTTCGACCTGACCTACCTCGAAGGCGGTGACGATTACTTCGGCCCCGATCTGGGCGGTGCGACGGTCTACACCAACACCCGCGCCGGTTTCGTCGAAGAATGCCCGAACCTTGGCAAATTCCTCCAGAACCTCGAATTCAGCCTTGCGATGGAGAATGAGATCATGGGCGCGATCCTCGATGACGGCGAAAAGCCGGAAGAGGCCGCCGCCGCTTGGATCAAGGCCAACGCTGACGTGCTCGACACATGGCTGGACGGTGTGACAACCGTCGATGGTGGCGATGCGATGGAAGCTGTCGCTTCGCTGAAGTGATCCGCAGGCTATGATGGACAAGACCCGCCCCAGATCGATGGGGCGGGTCATTCTCATGCGCAATTCTCCAATCCTGAAGGACTGACATGGACTGGCTGACAGAAAACAAGATCCCCGTGGCCGATGTGGCCGAAGACGCGCTGGATTGGTTGCAAACGAACGGGGCGTGGTTCTTTGACGGGCTGTCGGACCTGATGGAACGGCTGATCGACGCGATCCTCTGGCTGCTGCAAACCCCGCATCCGCTGATCCTGATCGCCGTCTTCGCCGCGATCACTTGGGCGATTCAGCGCAACTGGAAAACCGTGGCCTTTGTGGTGCTCGGCTTTCTGTTCATTCTGAACCAAGACTACTGGGAAGAGACGATGGAGAGCCTGACGCTTGTGCTCTCGGCCTGTGTGGTCTGTATGGGCGTTGGCGTGCCGATTGGCATCGCCGTGGCGCATCGGCCCCGGCTTTATGCATGGGTGGCCCCGGTCTTGGACCTGATGCAGACGCTGCCGACCTTCGTCTATCTGATCCCCGCGATCGTCTTTTTCGGCATCGGCATGGTGCCGGGGCTGATCGCCACGGTGATCTTCGTGCTTCCCGCGCCGATCCGGCTGACGCAACTGGGCATCTCCTCGACCCCCAAGGCGCTTTTGGAGGCGGCGCAGGCGTTTGGCGCGAAACCGCGCCAGACGCTGTGGAAGATCGAACTGCCCTATGCGCTGCCGCAGATCATGACGGGTCTAAACCAGACCATCATGCTGTCGCTGTCGATGGTGGTGATCGCGGCCTTGGTGGGCGCGGACGGTTTGGGCGTGCCGGTGGTGCGTGCCCTGAACCAAGTCAACACAGGCTTGGGATTTGAATCCGGGTTGGTGATCGTTGTCGTGGCGATCATGCTCGACCGTATCCTGCGGGTGGGACGGAAATGACGAAAGCAGTAGAATTCGATAACGTATCCATCGTCTTTGGCGACAAGCCGGAGAAGGCGCTGCCCTTGATGGACGCGGGCCAAAGCCGCGCCGAGATCGAGGCGGAAACGGGGCAGGTGCTGGGCGTGCACAATTGCTCGCTCACCGTCGAGAATGGCGAGATCCTTGTGCTGATGGGCCTGTCAGGCTCGGGTAAATCGACGCTTTTGCGAGCGGTGAACGGGCTCAACCCCATGGTGCGCGGCACGGTGCATGTGCATGATGAAAACTGGTCTTGCGACATCCACGCCAGCAATGCCGCCGAGCTGCGCCGCGTGCGCCGTGAATGTGTGTCGATGGTGTTCCAACAGTTCGGCCTGCTGCCCTGGCGCACGGTGCGCGACAACGTGGCGCTTGGGTTGGAACTGTCGAATGTGCCCAAGGGCGAGCGGCTGGAACGGGCGGAACGGCAGTTGAAGCTGGTCGGTCTCAGCGATTGGGCCGACCGCAAGGTGGGGGAGCTTTCGGGCGGGATGCAGCAGCGTGTGGGCCTTGCCCGTGCCTTTGCCACCGAAGCGCCGATCCTGCTGATGGACGAGCCTTTCTCGGCCCTTGATCCGCTGATCCGCACGCGGCTGCAGGACGAGTTGTTGGACCTGCAACGCGATCTTAACCGCACGATCATTTTCGTCAGCCATGACCTTGATGAGGCGTTCAAACTGGGCGGGCGTATTGCCATCATGGAAGGGGGGCGGATCGTGCAGATCGGCACCCCGCGCGAGATTTTCTCGAACCCCGCTTCAGACTATGTGGCGGAATTCGTGGCCAATATGAACCCGCTTGAGGTGTTGACCGCCCGTGATGTGATGGGGCCAGCCGAGGGTGCGGCCCTTCCCGAGACCAGCGCCGAGACGCCGGTGCGGGATCTGATGGACGGGCTGCGCGGCCCCGACGCGGGTTTTGCGGTGATGGAAGAGGGCAGGCAGATCGGCACGGTGACGGCGCATAGCATCGTGGAACGGCTGCAACGCTAGGGCGGGGGCCACGCGCCCTGCAGCGCTGTCTCACGGAGGGCAGCGCTGCCCTCCGTGGTCACTCGGGCATCAGGTCGCCGCTGTCCCAAGTGTTTTCAAAATCGGACAATCCGGCCGGTCATCGCCCGCACAGTCGCGCACCAGCGTGCTGAGCGTGTCGCGCATTTCTTGCAGGCCGCTGATCTTGGCCTCGATCTGGGCCAGATGGTCCTTGGCGATGGCGCGCACATCGGCGCTGGCGCGGTTCTTGTCCTCCCAAAGCGCCAGCAGGTTGCGGCAGTCTTCGATGCTGAACCCCAGCGTGCGGGCGCGGCCCAGAAAGGCGAGCTTGTGCATCTCGCTTTCGCGGAAGGCGCGGTAGCCATTGGCGTCGCGCAGCGGTTTGACCAGCCCGATATCCTCGTAATAGCGGATGGTTTTGGGCGGCAACCCGGTGCGTTGTGAGACTTCTCCGATGTTCATGGGACGATCCTATTCTGCAGCTACGTCTGCGGCCACGGGGGCGGCGACCCGCTGGCCGTGGGATGGGGGGGTGCTTTCGGTCAGAGGGGCGGCGATCCAGCGCAGGCGCAGGGCGTTGCTGAGAACGAAAACGCTCGACAGGGCCATCGCCCCGGCAGCCAGCGCGGGCGACAAGAGCCAACCCGTTAGCGGGTAAAAGGCGCCGGCGGCGACGGGGATCAGCAAGACGTTATAGCCGAAGGCCCAGAAGAGGTTCTGCCGGATATTCGCCATGCTGCGCTGGCTCACGTCGATGGCATTGACCACGCCGCGCAGATCGCCCGACATCAGCACCACATCCGCCGCTTCGATCGCCACATCGGTGCCGGTGCCGATGGCGAGCCCCACATCGGCCTGCGCAAGCGCGGGGGCATCGTTGATCCCATCGCCGACGAAAGCGATTCGATTGTCACCCTCTCTGAGCTTGTCGATGGCGGCCACTTTGCCATCTGGCAACACTTCCGCGATCACCCAATCAATGCCCAGTTGTGCGGCGATCGCGTCTGCCGTGATCCTATTGTCGCCGGTGATCATCGCCACTTCGAGGTTAAGGTCGTGCAGCCGCGCGATGGCCTCGGGCGTGCCGGGTTTGATCGGGTCGGCCACGGCGATGACCGCCGCCAATTTGCCGTCGACCGCGGCGAAAAGCGGCGTTTTGCCCGCCTTGGCCAGTTCCGCGCTGATCGGCGCCGAAGTGCCCAGATCGATCCCCTCGCGCGTCATCAGCCGGTCCGCGCCCAGAGTGACCCTGCGGCCTGCAACCAAGGCGCTGACGCCGTAGCCGGTATGGGATTGGAAGCCGCTCACTTCGCGGGGCACGGGGCCAGCCGCCTCGGCCCGGCGCAGGATGGCTTGGGCGATGGGATGTTCCGAGCGCGCCTCGACCGCGCCGATCAGCGGCAATAGCGCCTCTTCGGTCATGTCGTTCATCAGCACCAGATCGGTGAGTTCGGGGGTGCCCTTGGTCAGCGTGCCGGTTTTGTCCAAGGCGACGGTCGTGACGCCCTGCAGGCTTTGCAGCGCATCGCCCTGCCGGAACAGCACGCCCAGTTGCGCCGCCCGCCCAGTGCCGACCATGATCGACGTGGGCGTGGCCAGACCCATGGCGCAGGGGCAGGCGATGATCAGCACCGCCACCGCCGCCACCAAAGCGTGGCTGAGCGAGGGTCCGAAGGCCAGCCAGCCGGCAAAGGTGACCAGCGCCACGGCGATCACCGCGGGGACGAACCAAAGGGTGATGCGGTTGACCAAGTCCTGAATCGGCAGCTTCGCGCCTTGGGCTTCTTCGACCATGCGGATGATCTGTGCCAGAACCGTGTCGCCGCCCACTTTGGTGGCGCGATAGGTCAGGCTGCCGGTGCCATTGACCGTGCCGCCGACAAGTGCCGCACCGCCGGTCTTTTCCACCGGCACAGGCTCGCCGGTGATCATGCTTTCATCGACATAGGATCGCCCATCGACGACGATGCCGTCGGTGGCGATCTTCTCGCCGGGGCGGAGGTAGATGGTGTCGCCAGTCTTGATTTTTTCCAAGGGCAGTTCGATGACGGTGCCGTCGCGCTCGACCCGCGCGCTGGAGGCGCGCAGGCCCATAAGCTTGGCAATCGCGGCCCCGGTGCGCCCCTTGGCGCGGGCCTCAAGATAGCGGCCCAGCAGGATCAGCGTCACGATCACGGCGGCGGCTTCGAAATAGACCACGCGGCTGCCTTCGGGCAAGAGCCCCGGCGCAAAGAGCGCGGTGACCGAAAAGAGCCACGCCGCCCCCGATCCGAGTGCCACGAGCGAGTTCATATCCGGCGCGCCCTTCGCCAGCGCACGTAGGCCATTGCTATAGAAATGCCGCCCCGGCCATGCCAGCACGAGGGTGGTGAGGAGGAATTGAATAAGCCAGCTTGTCTCCCTCCCGATGGTTTCCGCGGTCCAATGGTGGAAAGCGGGCACCAGATGGCCGCCCATTTCAAGCACAAAGACAGGCAGGGTGAGCGCGGCGGCCAGCAGGGTCATCCGTTTGAGGTGGATGGCCTCCGCTTCCTTGCGCGTCGCGGCGTCGGGGGTGCCCGCCGCGGTTGCGTCGACATTCGCGGGATAGCCCGCCTTTGCTGCCGCATCGCGCAGGGCGGCCAAGATATCGGCATCTTCCAAGGTTTCGACCCGCGCCTCCTCGCTGGCGAGGTTCACCGTGGCCGAAAGCACCCCCGGCACCGCAAGCAGCGCGCGTTCCACACGGCCCACGCAGGAGGCGCAGCTCATGTTCGACAACCGCAACCGATGGGTGGTCTTGCGCGCCGGGTAGCCCGCCTGCGCCAAGGCGGCGTCGAGCCTGCCCGCGTCAAATCCCGGATTTGCCGTCACGCGCACCGTCTCTGCTGCAAGGTTCACCCGCGCCTCGTCGATCCCGTCCAGTGCGCTCAACGCTTTTTCAACACGCCCCACACAGGACGCGCAGCTCATGTTCTGCACGCCGAAAGTGAGTGTTTCCACCTTGCCCATATCAAGCCCTCTATCTGTCTTGAGACAAAGATGGGGCTTCCAGCTGCTGGAGGGTCAAGGGGTCATTTTCGAAAAATTGGTGAGGAGGCTTTGCGACGCACGGGCGGGCGCCGCGCGACGGGATAGGGGCACGGCAGTTGAGCCTGTGCGCAGGGGCAGGGGCATATGCGCAAAGGGGAACGGCGCTTATCCTTTCGCTGCCCGTATACCCGGAAGCATATCTTAATACCTTTCTGCGTAAGTTCTCAGAACCCGCTTCGTCGCTAGACTGAGTCTCAAAAGGTTGTGAGCAAAGATATGCATTTTTACATTCATTCTCTTGGCAGGTTCGCGGCGCAGCGTTTGCGCCGCCTTTCGGCTTTGGCAGGGCAGGGTCCGTGGCTTCGGTTGATCTCGGCATCGGTCTGGTCGCTGTTTTTGCTGGCGGTGCTGACCAAGGCGGCCTTGGCGCAGCAGTTGATTCTCAACCCCGTCGCCGCGCCCACCGTGGTCGGTGCGGGCGTGGGAGAACGGGCCTTGTGGCGCAACGCGGGCACGGTTGGCGGGGTGTCGGTCGATATCGTCGGGGAAATGGCCTTTGCCGCGCAGGATCATGTTTTCGCCTCGGGCAATGGGCAAATCCAGATTACCTCGACCGGGCAAGACCCGCATTTCATGGATTTCTACCTCTATGAAGCAGGCACCCATGACATCACGACCAATACCGGCGGGGTGCCGGTGGTGGCGGATGTTTTCTTTCAGATCAATGACATCGACGGGCCGTTGAATGAGCAGGTCTATGTGAACATTTGCGACGGTACGGTCGAATATGTCCGCATTGACCGCAGCGCGACGACCTATCGGGGCTATATCGAAGGGCCGGATGCAAACCTCGGGACAGAGGTGTTCTATCTCGCCGGGGACCGCAACTATAGCAACCAGCCGGTATCTGGGCTTGAAATTTTCTACCCGCAGACTTCGACCTTCCGCTTTGGTCGGACCGCCAACAGGGGCTTCCTCGTCCGGCTCGCCAATCCGACCTATGACGAAGCGCAGACCTATGACCTGCAATGCGGTGACTTCAAAGCGCCCGTTTTGCAGGACGATCTGAAAGAACAGGTGCTGAGCGAGCCTGTGGTGGTCAACATCCTGTTCAACGACAGTGTGGCGACGGAAAACAACAATGCACCGGCCAATAATTCGGGCCAGCCCAGCGAATACTCCAAACAGGCCATTGATCTGATCCCCCCTGCCGGGGCGCAGAACATCGTGACAGATTCCGAAGGCCACCGGGTGGGTTTCGACATTCTGGGGGAGGGCACATGGAGCTATGACGACTTGACCGGGGAGCTGACCTTTACCCCCTTTGTCGCCTTCTTTGCCGCGCCGACGCCGATCGGCTACCGCTATCAATCGCCCATCATCCTGCCGAATGAGCCGCGGGCCTATTCCGCACCCGCGCAGGTCTCGATCGATGTGGGCTCTGTCGGTTTGCTGAAACTGGCGCAATTGGTCGATACCAACCTCAACGGCTATGCCGACCCCGGTGAGACCATCGCCTATGTCTTTACGGCAGAGAACTTCGGCAATGTCGATCTGACCAATGTGCAGCTTGCTGAAACGCAGTTCAGTGGCAAGGGCGTGCCACCGGTGATCACCTTTCAGGCCGCCACGGCGCTGTCGCCCGAAGGCACGCTGCTGGTCGGGGAAAAGGCTGTCTATACGGCGACCTACACGCTAGTGCCCGAAGATTTGGACACCACGATCAGCAACCAAGCTGTGGTCACGGCCGAGACACCGGGCGGCACGCCAGTCTCGGATCTGTCGGATTCCGAGAACCCCGGCGACGGGGATGGCGTGGCGTCGAACGGGCCGGGCGCAGGGCGTGATGATCCCACGACGATCTATGCAGGTTCCGGCCCCGACCGGGGGGATGCGCCAGTCACCTATGGCGATCCGCAGCATGCGGACACCGCGCAATATTGGATCGGCGCGCTCAACGGGGATGGCGACGGCTCGGCGCAGCATTCTGTCGATGGCACCGGCGATGACCTCGATGGCAAGGATGATGAGGACGAAGAGAGCTTTCCCCAGCTCTATGGTGATCTGACCCGCACGGTAACCGTGGTCGTAAACGAACCCACCCCCGGCACTGGCTACCTGCAGGCTTTCGTGGATTTCGGCGGCGATGGCATCTTTCTTGGCGATCAGGTCGCGACCGATATCCAAGACGGCGGGGCGCAAGACCTCGACGGGGTGGTGAATGGAGAGATTTCTTTCCCCGTCAGCGTGCCGGTCACCGCCGTGCTGACCCCGACCTTCGTCCGGCTGCGCTGGTCTTCGACCGCGGGGCTCGATGCGATCACCCCCGCCCCCGATGGGGAGGTCGAAGACTATGGCATCACCATCAAGACACCGCCCGACGCCGACCGGGGGGATGCCCCGGCGAGCTATGGCGATCCGCAGCATATTATCGAAGGCCCGGGCGCGCCTGAGGTCTATCTGGGCAGCACACCGCCGGACATCGATCTGCTGACGCAAAACTCCATTGGGGCCACGGGGGATGATGCCGACGGGTCGGATGATGAAGACGGGGTGATCCTGCCGCAGTTCTACCGTGGCGGTCTGGCTGAGATCACGGTGACGGTCAGCGATCTGATTGCCGCGCCGGGGTCGTCTTATCTGCAAGCCTTTATCGACTTCGATGGCGATGGCACTTTCAACCAAGCCGGGGAGCAGGTGGCGGTGAACCTGCAAGACGGCGGCCCGCAGGACAAGGACGGCCTCAGCAATGGCACGATCCTGTTCGAAGTGGCGGTTCCCGCGGGGGCAACGACACTGCCCACCTATGCCCGCTTTCGCTGGTCGACCGACAGCACTGGCCTTGTCACAGCCTTTGAGGGGGAGGTGGAGGATTATACGCTCACCATCTCAAGCGATCCCCCGCCGCTGGTCTGCGATGCCTCGCTCTATGCCATCGTCGACAGCCCCTCGGCGCTGAGGCGTATGACCTTCCGTGACGGCGGGGGGAGCTATGCCACAACGGTGGAGACGTCGGGCAGCACCGGGCAGAACCGCGATGGCGCATGGGGCTATAACGCGCTGGACGGCTATATCTACGGCGTCGATCAGAACAGCCGACGGCTCTACCGGATCGACGGGGCGGGGGATATCACGGATTTCGGCAATATTTCTGGTGCGGAGGATGCGTTGAATGCCGGGGATATCCTGCCGAATGGGCGGCTGATCTACGAGGTTGACCAGAACACTTGGCAGATCGTCGATCTGTCCAATCCCGCCACGCCCATCGCTCTGGGCGAGATCAACCTCTCTATCGGCGTCAATCCCGAAGACCTCGCCTTCAACCCCGTTGACGGCATCATGTATGGGATCGACAGAAACTCAGGCTTCCTGTTCCGCGCGGCGGTCAACAACGGCACCCCGGGGAGCGTGACACCCCAAGCGATCGGCCCTGCCGTCTATGCGGGCATGTTCGACGCGCTCTGGTTCGACCGTGACGGCAGGCTCTATGGCTATTCCAATACCACCAACAACCTCTTCGTCATTTCCACCGCGACAGGCGTGCCGCAACTGGTGTCTGGCATTCCGGTGGATGAGGGCGGACGCAGCGATGGCATCTCTTGCCGGGGGCCGGCACCGATCCCGCTGGGCGGCATTTCGGGCAATATCTACGAAGATGCGGATGCTTCGGACGTGAAAGACAATGGGGAGACGAATTTCGGGGCGGGCGTGGGCATCTCGGTCTATGCCGACAATGGCACCCCGGCCAATACCGCCGATGACATCTTTCTGGTGACCACGGATACTTTGGCCGATGGCACCTATGCGGTGGGGGAGTTGATGGTGAACTCGACCTACCGTGTCGCACTGGACGAAGCGGACCCCGATCTGCCGCCGGGGCTGACCATCGGCACGTCCAATCCGCTGCTTGGCGTTCCGGTGTCCGGCAATAGCGTGACCAGTGACCAAGACTTCGGCTTCGATCCGGCGGGCAGTGACCTTGAACTCAGCAAAATCGCCGCTGCCACCGGGACGACCACGCCGATCACCAATGTGTCGGAAGGGGATACCATCGACTGGATCATCACCGTCACCAATGTCAGCGGCGGCTAGCCCTCGGGGGTCAAGGTGATCGACCAGATCCCAAGCGGTTTCGCCTATGTCTCGGATGATGCGCCCGCGACGGGGGATACCTATGACCCCGATACAGGCTTGTGGTTCGTGGATGAACTGCTGAGCGGAGAGAGCGAGACCCTGACGATCACCACCACCGTACTGGGCAGCGGTGATTTCACCAATCAGGCCGAGATCATCTATAGCTCGCTGCCCGATCCCGACAGCGATCCCAGCACGGGGCCGCTGACCGATGACCTGTTCGACCAACTGCCCGATGATGACGAAGCCTCGTATTCCGTGAACCTCGTTACCGGAGAGCGGATTTTGACAGGCCGGGTCTTTATCGACAATGGGGCAGGCGGCGGCACTGCCCATGACGCCCTGCGCAACGGCAGCGAAGGGGGGGCATCCTCGGCGGTGTTGGAGATCCTCGACAGTGACGGCGCGGTGCTGGCCACCCCCGGTCTGGCGACGGATGGCACGTGGAGCTATGGGCTCTCTGGCAGCTACAGCGGGCCGATCACAATCCGCGCGATCCCGGCGAATGATTACCGGGCGATCTCGGAAGCGACGGCTGGGTTGCCCGATCTGGTCGACACCAACCCGCATGACGGTGAATTCACCTTCACGCCCGAGGCTTTCGGCAATCGCATGGGGTTGGACATCGGACTGCTCCAACTGCCCAGCCTCTCCAACGACCGGACAACGACCGTCGCACAGGGGCAGGTCGCGACCCTGCCGCATATCTATACCGCCACTTCAGACGGGCAGGTGACCTTCTCCTACGCCGGGGCCACCTCGACCCCCACCGGCGCCTTCAGCGCGGCGCTGTTCCAAGATATCGGCTGTGACGACAGCGTCGACGGGCCGATCACCGGCCCCATCGCCGTCACCACGGGGCAGACCATCTGTATCGTCTCGCGGGTGTCAGCCGGTTCGGGCGCTGGGCAGGGCAGCACTTATGTCTATCAAGTGCTGGCGACCACGGCATTCGCCCGGACCACGGTAACCAGTTCGGCCAGCAATACCGATGAGGTCTCGGTCGGAGGGCGTTCCACCCAGATCGAACTGCGCAAAACGGTCGAGAATGAGACCCAAGGCACTGGGGAGGGCACCACCAACCTCGGCAGTGTGAACGATATCCTTCTTTACCGCATCTATCTGCAAAACAACGCGACCACACAGGCGTCGAACGTCAAGATCTACGATAGAACCCCGCCCTACACTCAGCTGTCGGAGCCTATCGTCGATCCGCAACAGGTCTCGCCCAACCTCAGTTGTGATCTGGTGGTGCCGGCAAGCAATGTGGCCAGCTATGCCGGGACGATCGAGTGGAATTGCACGGGCCAGATGTTGCCGGGGGAAACCGGGGCCGTGCAATTCAGGGTCGGCATTCAATAGGTCGATCGTTCTTGCCGTGGCGGCGGTGCATTTCGATGCGCCGCCGCTCGGTTTTTGGCGGATCATCAACATTGATGCGCATAGGAAATCGTCACTTGGGCAGGGGTGTCGATCTGGCTTGGGCGCGTGCTGTCATACGCGCGCTATCGCTTGCCTTCCGCCGCGGAGCTTGCAAACGGTGAGGCAAGTTAAACAGATCCTTCCGCCCCCGACAAAAGCCCTCAAGGACCGCCCGATGACCAAGTTCTGCCTGACCGTGACCTGCCCCTCGCAACGCGGGATTGTCGCCGCCATCGCCAATTACATCGCCGAAACCGGCTGCAACATTACCGACAGCGCGCAGTTCGACGACACCGAAAACGGCCAGTTCTTCATGCGCATCAGCGCCGAGGCCGAAACCGGTGCCACGCTTGAGACCCTGCGCGAGGGGTTCACAGCGGTCGCGGAGCCCTTCGGCATGACTTATGAATTCCACGACCAAGACACCACGATGAAGGTCGTGGTCATGGTCTCGCGCTTTGGCCACTGTCTGAACGATTTGCTCTACCGGGTGCGGATCGGCGCGCTCCCGATTGAGATCGTCGCCGTGATCTCGAACCATATGGATTATCAAAAGGTCGTGGCGAACCACGACATTCCATTTCACTGCATCAAGGTGACGAAAGAGAACAAACCGCAGGCCGAAGCGCGGATCATGGAGGTGGTTGAGGACACCGGCGCGGAGCTGATCGTGCTGGCGCGCTACATGCAGATTCTGTCGGACGCCATGTGCCAAAAGATGTCGGGGCGGATCATCAACATTCACCATTCCTTCCTGCCGTCTTTCAAGGGGGCGAACCCTTACAAGCAGGCCTATGAACGGGGCGTGAAATTGATCGGTGCCACGTCGCATTACGTCACCGCCGATCTGGACGAGGGGCCGATCATCGAACAGGACACCGTGCGCATTACCCATGCGCAAAGCGCCTCGGATTATGTCTCGCTCGGTCGCGATGTGGAGGCGAGCGTCTTGGCGCGGGCGATTCACGCCCATGCCCACCACCGGGTCTTTCTCAACGGCAATAAAACCGTGGTTTTTCCCGCATCGCCCGGCAGCTACAGCTCCAAGCTGATGGGCTAGGGGCCACGGCCCCGCGTCTGCCGACTGCGGCAGGGGCGCGGGGCCATCGGGCGGCTTGGCCGAGCCCATAGCCCACTACAAACCAGCCTCTAGGGGCCGCGGATCGATGTATCAGATTTAAAGAGAGAAGTGGTGCCCCCACACGGACTCGAACCGCGGACCTACTGATTACAAATCAGTTGCTCTACCAGCTGAGCTATAGGGGCACTGAGGGCTCATTTAGAGAAAGGAGCCGGGGGGTGCAAGAGGGGAAATGCGAGATTCTTTCGGATTTTACACGCGCGGCGGGACGGGCTATTCAACGCCCAGATCTTCAGGGGTAAGCAGAGTATCATGCAGCTCGTTTTGCACACAGGTGTCCATTTCACGGAAGACGAGCGGCTGCTGAAATGCCTGCTGCGCAATCAGGACGATTTCGCCAGGGCGGGCGTCAAAGTGCCCGGCCCCAGCACCTATCGCAACCTGTTTCGCGACACGCTCAACGCGATGCATAAGGCGGAGCCGTCGGAGGTGGCGCGGGACGTTCTGCTGGACGCGATCCTCGATGATGGGACAGCCAGCCGGGTGATCCTGTCGGATGCGAATTTCTTCCGCTCTCCCGCCACGGCCCTGCAAGAAGGCGTGCTCTATCCCGCCGCCGCCGTGCGCATGCTGCGCATGGCGCAGCTTTTCCCCGAGGATGAGATTCGCATCTTCTTGGCGATCCGAAATCCCGCCTCACTCGTGCCGGTGCTTTACGAGAAAGCGGCGGATAAAACCTCGGCCGCGTTCTGGGGGGAGCGGGGGCCGGAAGACCTGCGCTGGTCCGAGACGATCGGCCAGCTGCGCGAGGCGGCGCCGGGGGTTCCCATCACCCTTTGGTGCAACGAGGATGCGCCGCTGATCTGGGCTCAGATCATCCGCGAAATGGCCGGATTGGCGCCCGAGACCAAGATCAAGGGCGGTTTCGATCTTTTGCAGACGATCATGTCGGAAGAGGGGATGAAGCGTTTTCGCGGCTATCTCGACACCCACCCCGATATGTCCGAGGCGCAGAAGCGCCGCGTGATCACCGCGTTCCTCGACAAATACGCGCTGGCGGAAGAGATCGAAGAAGAGCTCGACATGCCCGGCTGGACCGAGGAGTTGGTCGAGCGGATGACGGCGATCTATGACGCGGATGTCGAGGCCATCCGCGCCATGCCGGGCGTCACCCTGATCGCGCCCTAAGCCTCGGCCAATTCGGTGATCACGTCATGGGCCATTGCCACATCTTCGGCCGTGGCGGTGAAGGCACCTGCTTGAAATCGGATCACCAACGCCCCGTCGATCCGGGTCTGGGTCAGGTAAATGCGCCCGTCGTCATTGATCCGGTTCAGCAGGTCTTGGTTATGGGCATCGAGGTCGTCGCCGCCGAGATGGCGGAAGGTAAAGAGCGAGAGCATCGGCGGGGTCACGATCTCGAACCCCTCCGTCGCCTCCAGCCGCGCGGCCAAGTCCTGCGCCCATGAGACGTGATTGCGGATCATCTCGCGCAGCCCCTCCAGCCCGTGGGCACGGATCAGGAACCACAGTTTCAGCGCGCGAAACCGGCGGCCCAGCGGCACGGACCATTCGGAATAGTTCACCACACCATCCGCGCCATGGGTTTTCAGGTACTCCGGCTGGATCGCCAAGGTGCGGACCAGATCGCCGGGATTGCGCAGGAAATGCGTGGTGCAGTCAAACTGCGCCCCAAGCCATTTATGCGGATTCATCACCACCGAGTCGGCCCGCTCGACCCCGGCCCAAAGGCTGCGGAATTCAGGACAGATCATCGCCGACCCGGCCCAGGCGGCGTCGACATGGGTGTAGAGCGCTTCGGCCTCGGCCACATCCATCACGGCGGCGATGTCATCGCTGGCCCCCGCGCTGGTGCCCCCGGTGCAGGCGATGATGCCCGCAGGCAAATGCCCCGCCGCGCGGTCGGCTTCGATGGCGGCGCGGAGCGCTTTTGCATCCATCGCGCGGGTCGTGCCCTGGGTCGGAATGCGAACAAGGTTCTCTTCGCCCAGCCCCGCGACCCAGATGGCCCGGTCGACCGAGGTATGCACCTCTGCCGAGCAATAGACCCGCAGGCGCGGCTGGCCCGACAGACCCGCCTTGTTGCCCTGCCAATCAAGCGCGCGTTCGCGCATGGTCAGCACGGCGCAAAGCGTAGCGGAACTGGCGCTGTCTTGGATCACCCCGGTGAAGCCATCCGGCAGACCGATCGCCTGACGCATCCAATCGCAGACGCGGGTTTCCAACTCCGTCGCTGCCGGAGAGGTCTGCCACAGCATGCATTGCGCCGCGATGGCCGAAACAAAATATTCCGCCAGCACCGAGACCGGCGCGGCATTGGCGGGGAAATAGGCAAAGAAGCGGGGATGCTGCCAATGGGTTATGCCCGGCATGAGGGTCTGTTCGAAATCGTCGAAGATCGCCTGCATCGCCTCGGCCCCTTCGGGCGGGGCGTCGGGCAGGGCGGAAAGCACCGCGCCGGGGGCCACCTGTGCGCGCACCGGACGATCGCGCAGACCTGCTTGGTAATCGGCGGCCCAATCGGCGGCGCGGCGGCCCCAAGCTCGGAATTCCTCCCAATTCATGCGCGGCTCCCGTGGTGTGGGATTCTGGTTGTCATACGCATTTCCTGCCCCATGTTGTTGTATTGTCTCACTGTTGTTCCGCTGAGCCTGACCTCTTCAAGAATGTCGTCGCAGCGGCTATGGTGGTCGTCACGCCCTTTCCGGGCGGTCTTTGACTTGGTAAGTAGCGATCAGGAATCCGTCAAGAATGGCCACAATGCCCCCTCTGCGCCGCACGGCCCGCTCCCTTCCGATTGCGCTTTTGCGCGCGCGCGAAAGGGTGATGGGACCGATCCGCGAAATCTTGAACGAAAGCGGCATCTCGGAACAGAAGTTCCGCGTGCTGCGCGTGGTCGAGGAATCCGGCCCGATGGAGCAAACGGCGCTGGCGCAGCAGGCCTGTTTGCTCCTGCCGAGCCTGACCCGCATGCTGCGTGCAATGGAGGAAGAGGGGCTGCTCAACCGCGCCAGTGATCCCGATGACGGGCGCAAATCCATCGTGACGATCACCGAACAAGGGCAACAGATCTTGCAAGACCACGCCGGCGATGCCGCGGCACTGTTTTCGGATTTCGAGGCCCGCTTCGGCAAGCAGCGGATGGAAGACCTGCTCGATATGCTCGAAGACCTCGTCAATCTGGATATGCAGAAAAAGACCGACGGGCAGAAGGCCGACTGACGGAATTGTCACGGGCGGGCAGGGGGGTAGCCCCCTTGCGTCGCCCGCTGCACCGCGCAAATTCCCGCCAGCGCCATGCGGCTACCATCGGCCTCGGTCGCCGGTGCGCCCTGTTGCGACAGCGCCCGCAAATAAAGCGGCCCAGCCCCGCCCGTGCCAATCACCGCCAGTGTTTGCCCCAGCCAATAGGCCCGCGCCGCCGCCAGTTCCGCGCCGATCAAAGTGCCCGCCAGCCGCGCCTCTGCGGTAGGCGGCGGGATGTCCTGTAAGGCCAGATCGGCCCGGGTGGAGGCAAGCCGCCCCGCCATACGCTCAGGCCGCGACAGCCCATCGCTAAGCGCATCGTCAAAGGCCGTGTCGTCCAGCGCCGTGCCCTCGGCAGGGGTGCCATCGCTCAAAAGGCCCAGCAACTCCCCGGTCAGGAAGGTTTGAAAGCTCACCACCTCGCCCGCGCTGATCTGCGCCCAGACCGACGTGGCCCCCGGCAGGCAAATCACCCCGTCCCAATCTTTGTTGAAGCTCAGAAACCCCGCAATCCGCGTCTCGACCCCTTGCAGAAGGCCGCTGGGGTTTTGCTGGCGCAGGGGCGGGATGACCTGAAGGTCGAAGTTTTCGGTGGCGACAGCCATCGTGCGCTCTGCCTTGGCGGTGCAGGGCACCATGCGCGGCGCGGCATCGGTCCAGCCGATGGGCATGCCAGCGACGAAAACCGGCAGGCGGGGCAGTTGCCACGGCGCGGTGAGCTTCGCGAGCGCGGCGTCGAAGGCCGCAAGGTCGCCGGGTTCGGCAGTCCCGCCATCGCTCATGGCGCACTTAAGCACCGATCCGCCCTGCATGGCCCAGACCTGCAAACGCGCCTCGTGAACCTCAACCGCCAGCCAATCTGCATTGCTCAAACCCGTCATCGCGCTGCCCTCGTCGTGGAATGTCCCCACGGCATAGGCCCTATGGCCTGCGGGTTCAACGTGTCCGCCACGCACAGCAAAGACGCGCCGCCAATTTGCTTCAAGCCTAAAATATTTATTCTTGAACGAAAAAGCGACTCGCCCTAGGCTTCCTCAAACGAGAACCGGAGGGGATATTCGATGCGTGCAATCTGTCTTGGTGGCGGTCCTGCGGGGCTTTACTTCGCGATCTCTCTCAAGCTGCGCCAGCCCGAGGCCGATGTCACCGTGCTGGAGCGCAACCGGCCCGACGACACCTTTGGCTGGGGCGTCGTGCTCTCGGATGAGACGCTGGACAACCTTCGGGCCAACGATCCGGCCTCGGCCAAGGAAATCCGCAGCCATTTCGCCTATTGGGACGACATCGCGCTGCACCACAAGGGCAACACGATCCTCAGTTCCGGCCATGGTTTCTGCGGCATCGGGCGCAAGCGCCTGCTGCTGATCCTGCAGGAGCGGGCGCGCGAACTGGGCGTGAACCTCCAGTTCGAGACCGAGGTAAAGGCCGCCTCGGACTACATGGCCGACTACGATCTGGTGGTCGCCGCCGACGGTCTGAACTCCAAGACCCGGATGGAGTTCGAGGAGACCTTCAAGCCCGATATCGACGTGCGCCGTTGCCCCTTTGTCTGGCTTGGCACGCATCAGAAGTTCGACAACGCCTTCACCTTCATCTTCGAGAAGACCGACAAGGGCTGGATCTGGGTCCATGCCTACCAGTTCGACAAGGACACGGCGACCTTCATCGTCGAATGCAGCCAAAAGACCTTCGACGCCTACGGTTTCGGCGAGAAGTCGCAGGAGGAGACCATCGCGATCTGCGAGGAGATCTTTAAGGATCACCTCGATGGCCACAAGCTGATGACCAACGCCAGCCACATCCGCGGCTCGGCCTGGATCAAGTTCCCCCGTGTGCTTTGCGAGAAATGGAGCCACGAGAATGTCGTGCTGCTGGGCGATGCCTCGGCCACGGCGCATTTCTCGATCGGTTCGGGCACGAAACTGGCGCTGGAATCGGCGATCTCGTTGGCGAAACATGTCACCGACGACGCCGATCTGCCGACCGCCTTCGAGAAATACGAGGAGGCCCGCCGCCTTGAGGTGCTGCGCCTGCAATCGGCGGCGCGCAACTCGGTCGAATGGTTCGAGGATGTGGAGCGCTATCTCGATCTGGACCCGGTGCAGTTGAACTACTCCATGCTGACCCGCAGCCAGCGGATCAGCCACGAGAACCTGCGCGAGCGTGACCCAAAGTGGCTCGAAGGGGCCGAGAAATGGTTCCTTGAACAGGCCGGCGCCGAGACCAATGGCCCCGTCCGCGCCCCGATGTTCGCCCCCTTCCGCCTGCGCGACATGAAGCTCGAGAACCGCATCGTCGTCTCGCCGATGGCGCAATACAAGGCCGTCGACGGCTGCCCGACCGATTGGCATTTCGTGCATTACGCCGAACGTGCGAAGGGCGGCGCCGGGCTGGTCTATACCGAGATGACTTGTGTTTCCCCCGAGGGCCGGATCACCCCGGGCTGCCCCGGCCTCTACGCGCCCGAGCATGAGGCGGCGTGGAAGCGGCTTACGGACTTTGTCCATGCCGAGACCGACGCCAAGATCTGCTGCCAGATCGGCCACTCGGGCCGCAAAGGCTCGACCCAGCTCGGCTGGGAAGAGATGGACGCGCCGTTGAGGGAGGGCAATTGGGAGATCATCTCGGCCTCCGCGATCCCGTGGTCGGAGAACAACGCCGTGCCGAAGGCGGCAACGCGCGATGACATGGACAAGATCCGCGACGAATTCGTCGAGGCCGCCCGCATGGCCGACCGCGCCAATTTCGACATGATCGAATTGCACGCGGCGCATGGCTACCTGATCTCGTCCTTCATCTCGCCGCTGTCGAACCGGCGCGAGGATGAATACGGCGGCAGCCTCGAGAACCGCATGCGCTACCCGCTGGAGGTCTTCCGCGCGATGCGCGACGCCTGGCCCGAAGAAAAGCCGATGGCGGTGCGCATCTCGGCCAATGACTGGGTCGAGGAGGATGGCGTCACGCCGGAAGAAGCGGTCGAGATCGCGCGCATGTTCCATGAGGCGGGCGCAGACATCATCGACGTCTCGGCGGGCCAGACCTCGAAACAGGCCAAGCCCGTCTATGGCCGCATGTTCCAGACCCCCTTCAGCGACCGAATCCGCAACGATGGCGGCATCAAGACCATGGCCGTGGGCAATATCTACGAGGCCGACCACGTGAACTCGATCCTGATGGCGGGCCGCGCCGATCTGGTCTGCCTCGCCCGGCCGCATCTGGCCGATCCCTATTGGACCCTGCACGCCGCCGCCGCCATCGGTGACCGCCACGCCGATTGGCCGTTGCCCTACGGCCCCGGCCGCGATCAGGCATGGCGTCTGGCGGACCGTGCCGCGGAGATGGAGAAGGTATGAGCCATATCGTCATCACCGGCGGCGGCACCGGCGTGGGGGCCGAGATCGCCCATGCGGTGGCCGGCACCGGCGCCAAGGTGACCATCATGGGCCGCCGCGAAGCGCCTCTGCGCGATCAGGGGCTGCCCTTCCAGACCTGCGACGTGACCGACGCGGAAGCCGTGCGAGCGGCCTTCGCCGCCGCGCGCGCCGAGAATGGCCCCGTAACCGGCGTCATCGCCAATGCGGGTGCGGCCCATTCGGCGCCTTTCCACAAGATCACCGCGCAGGATATGAGCGATATGATGGCGGTCAACGTCACCGGCGTCTTCAACGTCTGGCAGGCCGCACTGGCGGAGATGAAGGACGCCGGGCAGGGGCGGCTCATCGCCGTGGCCTCCACCGCGGGGCTCAAGGGCTATCCGTATGTCGCGGGCTATGTCGCGGCGAAACACGGTGTCGTGGGGCTCACCCGCGCGCTGGCGCTGGAACTCGCGCGCACCGGAATCACCGTGAACGCGATCTGCCCCGGTTTCATCGACACACCGTTGCTGGAGCGCTCGGTCGAGAATATCACCAGCACCACCGGCAAGAGCGCCGAGGAGGCCCGCGCCCTGCTGAAACGCGCGAGCCCCCAGAACCGCTTTGTCGAAACCTCCGAGGTCGCCGCCGCCGTGCTCTATCTGCTGTCGGACGCGGCGGCTTCCGTCAACGGCCACGCGCTGGCGCTATCGGGGGGCGAGGTGTGAGCAACGCGGCCAAGGATCGTGTAAGGCTCTGGCTGCGGCTGCTGAAAGTGGTGCGCGGGCTGGAACAGGAACTGCGCGACACACTGCGGCGCGAGCATAACACCACGCTGCCGCGGTTCGACGTGATGTCGGCCCTCTCGCGCCACCCCGAGGGGCTGAAGATGAGCCAGCTTTCCGGCGTGCTGCGGGTCTCCAACGGGAATGTGACCGGCATCGCCGACCGCCTCAGCGACGAGGGGCTGGTGGAACGCATCCCCGTGCCGGGCGACCGCCGCGCGATGATGCTGCGGCTGACGCCTGAGGGGGCGGCGCAATTCGCCCGCCAAGCGCAGGCGCATGAAGACTGGATCAACGAAAAACTGCGCGGAATCTCCTCCGAGGAAGCCCGCGCCATGGCGGCCCGCTTGCAAGCCTTCGCCGCCCAAACGGAAGAAGAGGAAAAAGCCAATGCGCAGTGATGTGACGCATTTTCAATGCGAGATCAAAGACCGGATCGCCACCGTGCGGCTCGACCGGCCCGACCGCAAGAACCCGCTGACCTTCGACAGCTACGCCGAACTGCGCGACTGGTTCCGCGATCTGGTCTATGCGGATGACGTCGATGTGGTGATCTTCGGCTCCAACGGAGGCAACTTTAGCTCCGGCGGGGATGTGCATGATATTATTGGCCCTTTGACCAAGATGAACATGAAGGAGCTCTTGCGCTTCACCCGGATGACCGGCGATCTGGTCAAGGCCATCGTGAACTGCGGCAAGCCGGTGATCGCCGCTGTCGACGGTGTCTGCGTCGGCGCGGGCGCGATCATCGCCATGGCCTCGGACCTGCGGCTGGCGACGGCGGAGGCGAAGACAGCTTTCCTCTTCACCCGCGTTGGTCTTGCCGGATGCGACATGGGCGCCTGCGCGATCCTGCCGCGCATCATCGGCCAGACGCGCGCGGCGGAACTGCTCTACACCGGGCGCTCGATGTCGGCCGAGGAGGGCGAACGCTGGGGCTTCTACAACCGTCTTGTGACGGGCGAGACGCTGGAAGAAGAGGCCCTGAAACTGGCGCAGAAGATTCAGGCCGGCCCCAATTTCGCGCATATGATGACCAAGACGATGCTGGCGCAGGAATGGGCGATGTCGATCGAACAGGCGATCGAGGCCGAGGCGCAGGCGCAGGCGATCTGCATGCAGACCGGCGACTTCGAGCGCGCCTACAAGGCCTTCGTCGCCAAGGAACGTCCGATCTTCGAGGGCGACTGAGCCGATACCGAAAGCCAAAAGAAAAATACGCGGGGAGGCGTAACCATGGCTGACAAAAGTTTTCTCGACTGGCCGTTTTTCGAGCCGCGCCACAAGGAGCTGGCGCTGAAGCTCGACGATTGGGCCGGGCGCGAGCTGAAAAACGTCGATCACGGCGATACCGATGGCGCCTGCCGCGATCTGGTGACGATGATGGGGCAGGACGGCTGGCTGCGCCACAGCGGTGCCGAGGGGGATGAGGTGCTCGACGTTCGCACCCTCTGTCTGATCCGCGAAACGCTGGCGCGGCACGACGGGCTGGCGGATTTTTCCTTTGCGATGCAGGGGCTTGGCACCGGCGCGATCTCGCTCTTCGGGAGTGATGAGCAAAAGGCCGAATGGCTGCCTAAGACCCGGTCGGGGCAGGCGATCTCGGCCTTTGCCCTGACCGAGCCGCAGTCCGGCTCGGACGTGGCCAATTCCACCATGACCGCCAAGCCTGATGGCAACGGCTATGTGCTCGACGGGCGCAAGACGTGGATCTCCAACGGCGGCATCGCGGATGTCTACACCGTCTTTGCCCGCACCGGGGAAGCGCCGGGCGCCAAGGGGCTTTCGGCCTTCATCGTGCCCGCCGACACGCCGGGGCTGAAGGTCGAGGAACGGCTCGAAGTCATGGCCCCGCATCCACTGGCGACGCTGCATTTCGACGGGGTGAAACTGCCCGGCTCGGCCCTTCTGGGCGAGGCGGGGCGCGGTTTTGCCATCGCCATGTCGGTGCTCGACGTCTTCCGCTCCACCGTCGCCGCCGCCGCCCTCGGCTTTGCCCGCCGCGCGTTGGACGAGGCGCTCACGCGGGTGACCAGCCGTCAGGTGCAGGGCGCGCCTTTAAGCGAGTTGCAGATGGTGCAGGGCCATATCGCGGACATGGCGCTCGACGTTGATGCCGCGGCGCTGCTGGTCTACCGCGCGGCTTGGACCAAGGACAGCGGTGCGCCGCGTGTCACCCGCGAGGCGGCGATGGCCAAGCTTTTCGCCACCGATCAGGCGCAGAAGGTCATCGATAAGGCCGTGCAACTGCATGGCGGCGACGGCGTGCGCAATGGGGAGGCAGTCGAGCGACTTTACCGTGAAATCAGGGCCTTGCGCATTTACGAGGGGGCCTCGGACGTGCAACGTGTCGTCATCGCGCGACAGACTTTGGGAGCCATGTCATGAAGCTGCATCCAACCGGACATGAGGACACTTTCGCCCGCGACAACCTGCCGCCCTTCGACCAGTGGCCGGACCTCCTGCTGGAGCGCTTCGATTACCCAGAGCGCCTGAACGTCGGCGTCGAACTTACTGACAAGATGGTGGAAAAGGGCTTTGGCGACCACACAGCGCTGATCGGAAACGGGCGGCGGCGGACCTACAAGGAGTTGTCGGACTGGACCAACCGTCTGGCCGCCGCGCTTGTCGAGGATCTGGGCGTGAAACCCGGCAACCGGGTGCTGATCCGCTCGGCCAACAATCCTGCCATGGTGGCCTGCTGGCTCGCGGCGACCAAGGCGGGCGCGGTTGTGGTCAACACCATGCCCATGCTGCGCGCGGGCGAGCTGTCGGCCATCGTCGACAAGGCCGAGATCACCCATGCGCTCTGCGACACGCGGTTGATGGATGAAATGACGGCCTGCGCCAAGACCTCGAAGTTCCTGAAAACCGTCGCGGGCTTCGACGGCACCAGCAACCACGATGCCGAATTGGACCGCCTCGCGCTGGAAAAACCGGTTCATTTTGAGGCGCTGGACACCGCACAGGACGATGTGGCGCTCTTGGGGTTTACTTCAGGAACGACCGGTAACCCTAAGGCCACAATGCATTTTCACCGCGATCTTCTGATCATCGCGGATGGCTATGCCCGCGAGGTGCTGAACGTCACCCCTGAAGATGTCTTCGTCGGCTCCCCGCCCTTGGCCTTTACCTTCGGCCTTGGCGGGCTCGCCGTCTTCCCGCTTCGCTTCGGCGCCGCGGCGACGCTGTTGGAGACCGCCAGCCCGCCCAACATGATCGAGATCATCGAGAAGTACAAAGCCACCGTCTGTTTCACCGCGCCCACCGCCTACCGCGCCATGCTGCAGGCGATGGAGGAAGGCGCGGACCTCAGCAGCCTGCGCGCCGCCGTATCCGCCGGGGAGACGCTGCCCGCGCCCGTCTATCACGAATGGCAGGAGAAGACAGGCAAGGCTATGCTCGACGGCATCGGCGCGACGGAGATGCTGCATATCTTCATCTCCAACCGTTTTGACGACCACCGCGCGGCCTGTACCGGCAAGCCGGTGACGGGCTACGAGGCCAAGGTGATCGACGCGGAGGGCAAGGAAGTGCCGCGCGGCGAGGTGGGCCGTTTGGCAGTGCGCGGGCCGATCGGTTGCCGTTATCTAGGGGACAAGCGGCAGGCCGATTACGTCAAGGACGGCTGGAACATCACCGGCGACAGCTTCATCATGGACGAAGACGGCTACCTGCATTTCGCCGCCCGCAACGACGACATGATCATCAGTTCGGGCTACAATATCGCGGGGCCGGAGGTGGAAGCCGCGCTTCTGAGCCACCCATGGGTCAGCGAATGCGGCGTGGTCGCGGCGCCCGACGAGGCGCGCGGCTCCATCGTGCAGGCGCATGTGGTGCTGGTCGAGGGGGCGCCGGAAGATGCTAATACTATCAAGACCTTGCAGGATCATGTTAAAGCGACGATCGCGCCTTACAAATACCCGCGCGACATTCGTTTCATCAAGGAACTGCCCAAGACCGCGACCGGCAAGATCCAGCGTTTCGCGCTGAGAGAGGACAAATGAGCACTTTCGACGAAGCCTCCCGCGGCGCCAAGATGGATTTCGCCAAGGACAAGTCCTATGGCGATTACCTTGGGCTGGACCAGATCCTGACAACCGAAAACCCGCTCGACATGGCGCATGACGGGCTGCTCTTTATCATCCAGCACCAGACCTCGGAGCTTTGGATGAAGCTCGCGATCCACGAGCTAACGGCTTGCCGCAAGGCGTTGCAGGCCGGCGATTTGCGCCCCAGTTTCAAGATGTTGACCCGGGTCGCGCGGATCTTCGAGCAGCTCAATTCGGCTTGGGACGTGCTGCGCACCATGACGCCTAGCGAATACAGCCAGTTCCGCCCCTACCTTGGCGCCTCCTCGGGCTTCCAGTCCTACCAGTATCGCTTGATCGAGTACCTTCTGGGAAACCGCATCGCGGCGCTGACCAAGCTGCACGAACATACGCCCGCGCCACATGCCGCGCTGCTGGCGGAGATGCAGCAGCCGAGCCTTTATCAAGTGGCGATCGACCTGATGTGCGACCGGATGGGGGTGCCCGCGTTGGCGGGCGATCCAGAGCCGCGCGCATGGGAGGCCAAGCAAGAAGTGCAGGACCTCTGGCAGAAGGTTTACGAAGACCCGACAACCCATTGGGAACTCTACGAATTGGCGGAAAATCTCGTCGATCTCGAGGACTACTTCCGGCGCTGGCGGTTCAACCACGTCACCACCGTGGAACGTATCATTGGGTTCAAGCGCGGCACCGGGGGCACCTCGGGGGTGACCTACCTGCGCAAGATGCTCGAAGTGGAGCTCTTCCCCGAGCTTTGGCATGTGAGAGGAGCACTGTAAGTGTCTGTTTTGAAAAAAGATCAGTTCGTCTTGCCCGAGGGCGTCATCTACCTCGACGGCAACTCTCTGGGACCATTGCCAAAGGCCGCCGCCGCGCGGGTGCAGGAGATGATCACGGACGAATGGGGCGAGATGCTGATCCGCGGCTGGAACAAGGCCGGCTGGATGGAACAGCCTGCCCGCGTCGGCAATATGGTGGCGAAGATCGTCGGCGCGCCGGAAGGCTCGGTCGTCATGGGCGACACGCTGTCGATCAAGGTCTTTCAGGCGCTGGCCTCGGCGTTGAAGCTGCGCCCGGGCAGGAAAGTGATCCTGTCCGACAACGGCAACTTCCCGTCGGACCTCTACATGGCCGAGGGGCTGGTGGGGCTCTTGGAGCAGGGCTATGAGCTGCGCATCGTGGCGCCCGAAGAGGTGACCGAAGCCATTGGCGAGGATATCGCCGCCGTGATGCTGACGGAGGTCGACTACCGCACCGGGCGCAAGCACGACATGAAGGCGGTCACCGAACTGGCCCATGCCCATGGCGCGGTGATGATCTGGGATCTGGCGCATTCGGCGGGCGCGCTGCCGGTGAATTTGGCGGGCTCCAACTGCGAATTCGCCGTGGGCTGCACCTACAAGTACCTCAACGGCGGCCCGGGCGCGCCGGGCTTCATCTACGTGCGCCCCGATCTGGCCGGTGAGGTGCAGCCGGCGCTGGCGGGCTGGCTCGGCCATCGCCAGCCGTTTGCTTTTGAGCAAAGCTATCAGCCGGGACAGGGGATCGAGCGGATGCGCGTCGGCACCCCGCCGGTCATTCAGCTCACCGCGCTGGAAGTGGCGATGGAGCTTTGGGCCGATGTCGACATGCAGGCGCTGCGTGAGGCCTCGGTGGCGCTGCAGGAGCAGTTCATCGAAGAAATCGAGCGCGACGTGCCGCAGCTGACGCTGGCGAGCCCCCGCAACAGCGCCGAGCGGGGCAGCCAGGTCTCCTTCCGCTTCGAGGAGGGCTATGCCGCGATGCAAGCTGTGATCGACCGCGGCGTGATCGGCGATTTCCGCGCGCCCGACATCATGCGCTTTGGCTTCACGCCGCTTTATCTGGATGCCGAGGATGTCTCCAAGGCCGTCGCGATCATCCGCGACGTGATGGAGAACCGCCTCTGGGACAACGAAAAATACAAGACCCGCGCGCGGGTGACCTGACAGTATCAGGCGCAGGCGTTAAGCTGGCGAGACGACCCAACAGAACGGGCCCGGCAAAGAGGCCCAAACCAACCAAGGGAGACTGAAATGAAGATGAAATCACTGGTGATGGCGGCCTCGGTCGCGGCATTGGCGGCAGGCGGCGCTTGGGCCGAAGAGGGCAAGGTGAAGGTCGGCATGATCACCACCCTCTCGGGTGGCGGCGCGGGCCTTGGCATCGACGTGCGCGACGGGTTCCTGCTGGCCACCAAACTGGCCGGGAACGAGAACCTCGAGGTCGTGGTGGAAGACGACCAGCGCAAGCCCGAGATCGCGGTGCAACTGGCCGACAAGATGATCCAGTCCGAGAAGGTCGACGTGATGACCGGCATCATCTGGTCCAACCTCGCCATGGCTGTGGTGCCGGCGGCGACGGCGCAGGGCAAATTCTACCTCTCGCCCAACGCCGGTCCCTCGGCGCTGGCGGGCAAGGGATGCAACCCGCTTTACTTCAACGTGGCATGGCAGAACGACAACCTGCATGAGGCCGCGGGCGCCTATGCGAACGACGCGGGCTATGCGAACACCTTCATGCTGGCGCCGAATTACCCGGCGGGCAAGGACGCGTTGACCGGTTACAAACGCACCTATGAGGGCGAAGCGGCGGGCGAGGTCTATACCGATCTGGGCCAGACCGACTACGCCGCCGAGATCGCGCAGATCCGGGCCTCGGGCGCCGACAGCGTGTTCTTCTTCCTGCCCGGCGGCATGGGGATTTCCTTCCTTAAGCAATACGCCAACTCGGGCGTGGACCTGCCCGTAGTTGGCCCGGCCTTCAGCTTTGACCAGGGCATCCTTCAGGCCGTGGGCGAGGCCGCACTGGGCATCAAGAACACCAGCCAGTGGAACAAGGATCTCGACAACGAAGCCAACAAGACCTTCGTCGAGGCTTTCCAGGCAGAATACGACCGTTTGCCTTCGCTCTACGCAAGCCAGGGCTATGACACCGCCAACCTGCTGCTGAGCGCGATGGAAAAGGCCGATGTATCGGATCAGGACGCCTTCCAGGCAGCGCTGAAAGAGGCCGATTTCGAGAGCGTGCGCGGCAAGTTCTCCTTCGGTAACAACCAGCACCCGGTGCAGGACTACTACGTGCGCGAAGTGGTCAAGGAGGGCGATGTCTATACCAACAAGCTCATCGGCCCCTCGCTGACCGACCACGCGGACGCCTACGCGGCTGACTGCAAGATGTAATCCCGCGCGGCCCCGGTGCGCCTTGCGCCGGGGCCGACGGTCCAACGCTTTCACGCCGGTCCCTCGGTCCGGCGCGCCGGGAGGCTTTGCCAAATGTCATTCATCCTGCTCGTCGAACAGGTGCTGAACGGGATCCAGTCCGGGGTCATGTTGTTTCTCATGGCCGCGGGGCTCACGCTCATTTTCGGGGTCATGGGGCTGATCAACCTCGCCCATGGGTCGCTCTACATGGTCGGCGCCTTTGCCGCCGCGGCGGTGGCGGCGGCCACCGGGTCGTTCCTCCTGGCGCTGGTGGCGGCCCTTGCCGCGGCTGCGTTGGCAGGTTGCCTCATAGAGATGACGATGATCCGCCGCCTTTACGACCGCGACCATCTCGACCAAGTGCTGGCGACCTTCGCGCTGATCCTGATCTTTTCCGAAGGCACACGCTTCCTCTTCGGCTCCTTCCCGCTGTTTCTCGACATGCCGGACGCCGTCGCCGGGCCGGTGACCCTGCCGGGGGGCATCCAATATCCGCTCTACCGCCTCGTCATCATCGGCGTGGGCCTTGCCATCGCCGCCGGTCTCTTCCTGCTGATCGCGCGCACCCGCATCGGCATTCAGATCCGCGCGGGCGAAGCCGACCGCGAGATGATCGCGGCGCTTGGCGTCGATATCGCCAAGCTCTACACGCTGATCTTCGCGCTTGGTGCCGCTCTGGCGGGGCTCGCCGGTGCGCTCGTGGGGGCGATCCAGTCGGTGCAGGTGGGCATGGGCGAGCCGGTGCTGATCCTTGCCTTCGTGGTCATCGTCATCGGTGGCATCGGCTCGATCAAGGGCGCGCTCATCGGTGCGCTGCTGGTGGGGCTGACGGATACGCTGGGCTCGGTCCTGCTGCCGCTGTTCTTTGCCAATTTCATGGAGGCCTCGGCGGCCACTTCGGTCGGCTCCTCGCTCGCCTCCATGTCGATCTACATTCTCATGGCGGGGGTCTTGCTGTTCAAGCCTACCGGCCTGTTCGGGGAGGCCTGAGCCATGATGCGCGAAACACTTCTGAACGTCTTCCTCTTCCTTCTCCTGCCGGTCACGGCACTGGCGGCCTTTGCGCTGGATGAGCCCTTCATCATCACGCTGGCGACCAAGGCCGCGATCCTCGCGCTGGCCGGCGTGGGGCTGAACATCGCGCTTGGGCTGGGCGGGTTGGTCAGCTTCGGCCACGCGGCATTCTTCGGCCTTGGCGGCTATGCCATGGGCATCCTCGCGGCGCATGCGCAGAGCTATACGCCGATCATGGAAAGCCCGTTCCTGATCGAGGGCACGAAGTCGATGCCGGTGATCTGGCTGGTCGCGATTGTGGTCTCGGCGCTGGCGGCGCTGCTGATCGGGGCGCTGTCGCTGCGCACCTCAGGCGTCTATTTCATCATGGTCACGCTCGCCTTCGGGCAGATGCTGTTCTACTTCTCGATCTCTTGGCCGGCCTATGGCGGCGAGGACGGGCTGTCGATCTATGTGCGCAATGGCTTTCCGGGGCTGAACACGCTGGACCCGCTGACCTTTTTCGCCATCGCCTTCGCCGTGCTGGCGCTGGTGCTGTTGTTCGCAGGCCGTTTGGCGCGCGCGCCCTTTGGCCTCGCGCTCTCGGCGGCACGGCAGAACGCCGAGCGGGTGGAGAGCGTGGGCCTCGCGCCCTTCCGGCTGCGGCTGGTGGCTTTTGTCATCTCGGGTGCTGTCACCGGACTGGCGGGCGCGCTTTTTGCCGACCTCAACCGTTTCGTGAGCCCAACGATGTTCTCGTGGCAGACCTCGGGCGAGATCATGATCTTCGTGATCCTTGGCGGGGTGGGGCGGCTGTTTGGTCCCGTGGCCGGGGCGGCTCTGTTCATCTTGCTGGAGCATGTCTTGGGCGGGCTGTCGGAGTTCTGGCACATCTATCTGGGGCTGCTGCTCCTTATGGTCGTGCTCTTTGCCCGGGGCGGCATGATCGGCCTGATCGCCGGACGGGAGGTGGCCCATGACTGACGTACTTCTGGACGTGCGCAACCTGCACAAGAGCTTCGGGGCGCTGAAGGCCACCGACGATGTCTCGATCACCCTGCGCCCGGGCGAGATCCATGCGCTGATCGGCCCCAACGGGGCGGGCAAGTCGACGCTGATCAAACAGATCGCGGGCGGGCTGCGCTCGGACAGCGGGACGGTGCATTTCGCCGGACAGGACGTGACGCCGCTCAGCACCGTGCAGCGCGCGCGGGCCGGGTTGGGGCGGACCTTCCAGATCTCCTCGCTGGCGATGGAATACACGGTGCTGCAAAACGCGGTGCTGGGCGCGCTTGGCCAGTCGGGCCGGGTGATGCGCTTCTTCGCGCCGGTGATGCGGCAGCCTGAGTTGCGGGCCGAGGCGATGCGCGCGCTGGAACTGGTGGGGCTGGCCGATCACGCGGCCAAGCGCACCTCGGACCTGTCGCACGGACAACGCCGCCAGCTTGAGGTCGCGGTGGCGCTGACGCTGCGGCCCAAGGTCTTCCTGATGGACGAACCGATGGCCGGGCTTGGCGCAAGTGGGTCGCGCGAGATGACCGGCTTTCTCGATGGGCTTCGGGCCGAGGCGCCGATCCTGCTGGTGGAACATGACATGGACGCGGTCTTTGCACTCGCCGACCGCATCTCGGTGCTGGTCTACGGGCGCATCATCGCCAGCGGCACGGCGGCCGAGATCAAGGCCGATCCGCAGGTCCGCGTGGCCTATCTGGGCGAGGAGGACGCGGCATGAGCCTGCTGGAACTGAAAGACATCACCGCCTCATACGGGCCGACACAGGCGCTTTTCGGTGTCGATCTGACGCTGGAGGCGGGCGAGGTCTGCGCGCTGATGGGGCGCAACGGGATGGGCAAATCCTCCACCATCAAGGTGATCTGCCGGATGCTGAAACACGATGGCGGGAGCCTGCGGCTGAATGGGCGCGACATTGCCGGGCTGCCGTCCTTTCGTGCGGCTCAGGCCGGGGTGGGGCTGGTGCCCGAGGGGCGGCGCTGTTTCGCGCCGCTGACGGTGCATGAAAACCTCATCGCCGCCGCGCGCCCCGGGGAGTGGGACGAGGCGCGGGTGGTCAAGCTCTTCCCCCGCTTGGGCGAGCGGCGCGACCAGACCGCAGGCTCCCTCTCTGGCGGGGAGCAGCAGATGCTGGCGATTGGCCGCGCGCTGATGACCAACCCGCAGCTTTTGCTGTTGGATGAGGCGACCGAGGGGTTGGCCCCGGTGGTGCGTCAAGAAATCTGGGCTGCCGTGGCCGAATTGAAGCGCGACAGCGGTCTGGCGCTTCTGGTGGTGGACAAATCCCTCGCCGAGTTGCGGCGCGTGGCCGATCACGCCGTCATCCTCGAACGGGGCCGCTCGGTCTGGGCCGGTCCGATGCCCGCGCTCGACACCCAAATCGCCGATCAATTCCTCGGCGTGTGACTGTTAACAAAAAGGAACACGACATGTCGCATCAAATCATTCAGCCCGACGGTTGGGCCCCCGCGAAAGGCTATGCAAACGGCGTGCTGAGCGCGGATGGCCATCTGTTCGTCGGCGGACAGATCGGCTGGACAGCCGAGCAGAAGTTTGAATGCCATGACTTCATCGGTCAGATGAAACAGGCGCTGCAAAACATCCGCGATGTGGTTGAAGCCGCCGGCGGCACGCCCGAGGATATCACCCGTCTGACGTGGTATGTGACGGATAAGAAAGAATATCTCGCCGCGCAAAAGGACGTGGGCCGCGCTTATCGCGAGGTGATGGGCAAGCATTTCCCGGCCATGGCGATGGTGGTCGTCGCCGGTCTGGTCGAGGATGAAGCCAAGCTTGAGATCGAAGCCGACGCGGTGATCGCGCGCTAAGCCAAGCCGCCGTCGGGATCACCCGCGGCGGCGCAGCGCCGGAAGGGCCGCCGAAAAGGCCGAGGAAAGCGCAAAGAGACCCGCCGCGATGCTGACAATGCTCGGCCCCGTGGGCGTGTCGAACTCCAGCGAGGCCATCAGCCCCCCGAGGGCCGCCACCGCGCCCAGACCCATGGCCCAAAGGGCCATGGTTTCCGGCGTGCGGGCAAAGGGGCGGGCGGTGGCGGCGGGGATGATCAGCATCGCCGCGATCAGCAGCGCGCCGACCACTTTGATCGCCACGGCCACCATGATTGCCAGCGCCAGCGTCAGGATCAATTGCTCGCGCCGCGGATTGCCGCCCGCGGCCTGCGCCAGATCGGGGTTCAGCGTCGCCGCCAGCAGCGCCGACCAGCGCCAGGCCAGCAACAGCGCCACCGCCACGGCGCCGCCCCAGATCACGCCAAGGTCAAACCGCGTCACGGCGAGGATTTCACCAAAAAGATAGGACGACAGATCGACCCGTTGCCCCGGCAGCAGCGACACGGCCACGAGGCCAAGGGCCAGTGCGGAATGGGCCATCACACCCAAAAGCGCGTCGGCACTGACATTGCGGCCCGACAGCGTGCTGATCACCAGCGCCATGACGAGGGCCACCAAAAGCACGCCCGCGGTGATCGGCAGATCGGTCGCCAGTGCCAGCGCCACGCCCAGAAGCGCGGCGTGGCTGGTGGCATCGCCGAAATAGGCCATGCGCCGCCAGATCACGAAACAGCCCAACGGGGCGGCGGCCAGCGCCACGCCGAGGCCGGCGAGGGCGGCGCGCAGAATGAAATCGTCAAGCATTCTCAGTCTCTTGGTGGTGGCCGTCACAGGCAGCGCCGTGATGGTGGTGGTGGTGATGGTCGTGATCGTGCCGGTAAAGCGCCAGCGCCCCTTGGGTGCCGCTGCCAAAGAGGGCGCGGTATTCGGGCGCTTCGGAGACGGTCTCGGGCGTGCCTTCGCAGCAGACATGACCATTGAGGCAGAGCACACGGTCGCTCGCCGCCATGACGACATGCAGATCGTGGCTGACCATCAGCACGGCGCAGCCGAGGTCTTGGCGCACGGATTCGATCTGGCGGTAAAAGGCGGCGGAGCCGGGCTGGTCCAGCCCCTGCGTCGCCTCGTCGAGGATCAGCAGATCGGGCCTTTCCAGCAGTGCGCGGGCCAGCAGCACGCGCTGGAACTGCCCGCCTGAGAGGTCGACCATCTGCCGCTCGGCCAATTCCGGCACGCCAGCGGTGGCCAGCGCCTCGCGGATCGCCTCGGGCTTCTGGCGGCGGGGCAGGTTGATGAAGCGGCGCACGGTAAGCGGCAGGGTCGCGTCGATCTGCAATTTTTGCGGCACATAGCCGATGCGGAGCCCCGGTTTGCGGGTGATCTTGCCCGCCGCCGGTTTTAACGCGCCGATCAGCGCGCGCAGCAGGCTGGATTTGCCTGACCCGTTGGGGCCGACGATGGTGACGATCTCACCGGCGTCGATGTTGAAGTTCACGTCGCGCAGGGCGATCTGACCGTCATGGCGCAGGGTCAGGCCGCGCGTCTTGATCAGGCTCATACACCGGGCTCCTGACAGGCCGGGCAGAGGCCTTCGGCCTCGACCACGCTGCGTTCGATGCGGAAGCCTGCGGCGCGGGCAGCATCGCCAAGGCGGCTTTTGTTCGGGGTGGTCTCGGCCTCGGCCACCGAGCGGCAGCTGCGGCAGATCAGAAAGGCGGGCGCGTGATCCTCGCCCGGGTGCACGCAGCCGACATAGGCGTTGAGCGCTTCGATCTTATGGGCAAGCCCCGCCTTCACCAGAAAATCCAGCGCGCGATAGGCCACGGGGGGCTGTGCGCCCAGCCCCTCGGCCGACAGGTGGGCGAGCAGGTCATAGGCGCCCAAGGCGCGGTGTTCCGACAGCAGGATCTCCAGCGCGCGGCGGCGCACCGGGGTCAGCCGCAGCCCGCGTTCGGCGCATTGCGCCTCGGCAGCCTGCATGGTGCTGCGCATGCAGGCGGCGTGGTCATGATCACTAAATCCAATGGGGCGCATGGGGGACCTCAACTCGTTTCGGTGTTGATATGTTATAACAGCGGTGTTAGCAAGGTGATACTATAACATTTTAAAGGTCTGCCATGTATCGTTTCACGCTCCCCGCCGCTGTTCTCGCCGCTGCCGCCTCGCCGCTTTGGGCGGATGTCCCCGCCGTTGCGACAGATATCGCCCCGGTGCATGGGCTGGTGTCGCAGGTGATGGAAGGGGTCGGCACGCCCGATCTCATTGTGCCGCCGCGCAGCTCGCCCCATGGCTATGCCATGCGCCCCTCCGAGGCGCGCGCGCTGAGCGGGGCCGATCTGGTCGTCTGGGTCGGCCCGTCGCTGACCCCATGGCTGGTCGATCCGCTGCAATCGCTGGCCGGCAGCGCCAGCCATCTGGCCTTGATGGAACAGCCCGGCACGCGGGTTCTGGCCTTCCGCGAAGGGGCGACCTTCGAGCCGCATAGCCATGGTGACGAGGGGCAGGGGCAGCACGCGGGTCATGATCATGCCAAGGAAGGGCATGACCACGACGCGCATGGGCATGAGGAACATGACGACGCGCATGACCACGGGGCGCAGGACCACGAAGGACATAACCACGAGGACCACGGCGATCGGGACGATCACGGACATGGCGAGAAGGATCACGACGATCACGGCCACGAAGGTCACGATCACGCCCATGGCAGCGATGATCCCCACGTCTGGCTTGACCCGCGCAACGGGCAGCTTTGGCTCGGCCAGATCGCCGAGGCGCTGGCGGAACTGGACCCTGAGAACGCCGCGCAATACCGTGCGAATGCCGAGGCCGCTCAGGCCGAGATTTCGGCCCTAGAGGAAGACATCGCCGAGACTCTCGCCCCGGTCAAGGACCGCCCCTTCATCGTCTTCCATGACGCCTACCACTATTTCGAAGCGCGCTTCGACATCGAAGCCCGGGGTGCCATCAGCGAAAATGACGCCCGCGCCCCGGGGGCGGCACGTGTGGCCAAGCTGCGCGACTTCGTGGCCGAGAGCGGCGCGAAATGCGTCTTCGCCGAACCGCAGTTCAACCCCGGCCTGATCGCCGCCGTGACCGAGGGGCAGGAGACCGGGACCGGCACGCTCGACCCGATCGGCGCAGACCTAGAGCTTGGCGTATCTTTCTACCCCGATCTGCTGCGCGGCATGGCGCAGAGCATGTCTGACTGCCTGTCGGACTGATTTGGCCACTGGCAAGGAAACGGCCTATAGGAACAGGCCAATGAAAAGTGGTGCAGCCGGGGAAGCTGCACCACATCTTACATGCTGAAATGACTTTTATGGAATTCTGATCAGACGGCGATCTTACCGCCGCCTTGCTTGGTGATGACGACCACCGCAGGGCGCGGGGGCATCTTGGGGTCGAAGTCGGGCCAGCGGGTGGCCGGATCTTCAAAGGTGCTTTCCCGTTCGAAACCGGGGATGTCCTTGGTGCCATCCGTGCCCGGGTGCTGCACCGCGACAAAGAGCGTCTCGCCATCCTCGGTAAAGTAGGGGCCGCACATCTCACCGCCCACGGGGCAGCGGAAGAAGAGCTTTGAGGTGCCACGCGCCTCGCCTTCGGTCTCAAGCGCATAAAGCCCGTCGGATTTGCCGGTCTTGCCCCAGCCGCTGCCCTGATCGGTGCTGATCCAGAGCCGCCCGTCGGCATCCATCGCGGCATTGTCGGGGCTGCCGAACCAGCCGTTCTCCGATGTCTCGGGGTTCCACTGGGCGCCGACCTCGGCCACCTCCGGGTCACCGCATTGCACGAGGATCGTCCAAGTGCCGCTGGTGGCGGCGTGGTCGGCATTCGCTTCCTTGATCTCGATGATATGGCCAAAGCTGCTTTCCGGGCGCGGGTTGGCGGCGTTGGTGTCGCCCTGTTTGCGCTTGGTGTTGTTGGTCAGCAGGATATAGGCCGTGCCATCGCCGCGCGGCTGCGCGTCTTCGGGGCGGTCCATCGGGGTGGCGCCCAGCAGGTCGGCGGCAAGACGGGTGTCGATCATCACGTCGCCTTGGTCGTTGAACCCATTCTCGGCGGTCAGCGGCCCGGTGCCATGCACCAGCGGCAGCCAATTGATCGTGCCGTCCTCCTCAAACCGCGCGACATAGAGCGTGCCTTCGTCCAGCAGATCGCCATTGGCCGCCGGATCATCGGAAACGGTCCCGGCGGAGACGTATTTGTATTGATAATCAAAGCGGTTGTCGTCGCCCATATAGACCACGAGCTTGCCGTCTTTGCTGACCGTGGTCTCGGCGCCCTCATGGCGGAAACGGCCCAAAGCGGTGCGTTTGACGGGGGTCGAACTCGGGTCCATCGGGTCAACCTCGACCACCCAGCCGAATTTATTGGGCATATTCGGCTCGGCATCCACATTGAAACGGTCGTGTTTCTGACCCCAAGCGTACCACATGCCCGGCACGCCGTAGCGGTCCCATGATTTCTCTTCCGCGGCACCGGTGATGTCGGGCTTGTCATCGGCATCCAGCTTGTCGGTCCAGAAATAGCCGTGGAAATTTTCCTCGGCCATCAACCATGTGCCCCAAGGGGTCAGCCCGCCCGCGCAGTTGTTGAGCGTGCCGATGACCTTGGTGCCGCTGGGGTCGTCGTTGGTTTGCAGCCGCGCGTGACCGGCGGCGGGGCCGCTCAGCGTCATCGCGGTGTCGAGCGGGGTGATGCGGCGGTTCATCTTGCCGTCGCGCACCACTTGCCACTTGCCCGCCGCATCGCGGGCGATCTCGACGACCGAGCCGCCGTGGGCGGCCATCTCGATATCGATCAACTCGGGCGTCATGGCTTTGAAGTTCACCTTGTCCTGACGGCCAAGGCCGGGGAACATGACCTCTTCGTTGGTGTATTCGTGGTTCACGCAGAGCAGCCCGCGGCTGGCGTCGTCGTTCAGGGGCACGAAGCCGACATAGTCGTTGTTATAGCCGAACTGTTTTGACTGCGCCGCGGCGGTCTGGTTCATCACGTCGAATTCCGGCGCGTCGGCGGTGATCGGATCGCCCCACCGCAACAGGATCTGCGCGTCATAGCCGGGGGCGACGTGGTGGGTTTCATCATTGCCCCAGGCCAGTTCGTCAAAGACATAGCGGCTTTCGGCGGCGCGGGCCTTGGACGGGGCGAGGGCGGCGGCACTGCCGAAAAGGGCGGTGGTGGCCGACACCCCAAGCATCCCGCGCAGAATGTCGCGGCGGCCATAGCGGGCGTTGATCACATCGCCGATGGTGCGCGACAGGTTCGCATTGGTGGGGATGTCGTCAAAGGCTTCAAAGGCTTCGGCCTTGTTGCCGATGGCGGGGTCGTTGAGAATCTCGCGGCGGGTCATCATATGTCCTTTGGTGACTTGGCTGGCCTCCATCTGCACCATGACTGTCACGGTTTTATGACGCGTCAGACGGCGCTGCGGCGAAATCCTACGATGAGTTGGCGCAGGCCCAAAGCCGCGCCCGCAAAGATTGCAGCGAGGGTCACCGGCCCGCTGAAGGCCAGCACCGAGATGGCCGAGATGCCTTGCCCGATGGTGCAGCCCATGGCGATCACCGCACCCGCCCCCATGAGCCCCGCGCCGAATATCTGGCGGCGGAGTTCGCGCGGGTCTTCGCAGGCTTCCCAGCGGAAATGCCCCTGCCAGAGCGACCCCAGAAAGGCTCCGATCCAGACCCCGGCGACCGAGCCGATGCCAAAGCTCAGCGGGCGGACCGACCCCTGCATCGCATAGAGCAGTGTCTCTCCCACGGGGGCGGCATAGCTATGCGACATTAGCGTCTGCGCGCCGAAACCGGTCTGCGCCAGCCATGCCGTGCCCGCCCAGCCCGAGGTTATGGCCAGCCCGGCCACGGCGCCCCAGACCACTTTGCGCAGATCACGCCGGAAGCTGCGGGCGCTGAGCATCAGCAGACAGACCGCAAGGCCCAGCAGAATGCCGATCAGCGCCACCGATCCGCCCGTCAGCGCGGCGACCGCATGGGCGATCCCATCGGGCAGGCCGGTGTTCATCTGGCGCGGAAAGAGCAGGGCGCGCGCCGGGGCAAGCGGGCCGGAGAGTACGGCGAAAGCCGCAAGCCCCATCACCAAGACGATCACGAAGGCGCGCAGATCACCCCCGCCCAACCGCGCCAAAGCGCCAAAGCCGCAGGTGCCCGCCAGCGCCATGCCATAGCCGAAGATCAGCCCGCCGAAGACCGCAGGCGCCCATGCGAAGGCAATCGTCAGATGAAAGGCGCGGTCGAGGTTGATCAGGCCCAGCCCCGAGAGGGTGAAACTGCCCAGCATTGCCATGCCGATGGCCAGTCCCCACATCCGCATCCGGTCGCCCGATCCGCCATAGAGCAGGTCTTCGATCGCGCCCAGGGTACAAAACCGCCCCAATCGTGCGGCGAGGCCCAGCAACACGCCGCCCAGCCCGCCCAGAAGGGCGGCGGTCAGCGGCTGGCCCCAAAGCTCAATCATCCTTGCAGAACAATTCGTAGACCAGTTCCAGCATCCTGCGCGGGCGGTCGTCGGCCAGCCGGTAATAGATCGTCTTGCCATCGCGGCGCGGCGTGACCAGACCTTCGAGCCTGAGCCGCGACAACTGCTGCGACACCGCCGCCTGCCGGGTGGACAAAAGCGCCTCCAACTCGCTCACCGATTTTTCGCCAGAGACGAGGTGGCACAGGATCATCAACCGCCCCTCATGGCTGATCGCCTTGAGGAAATTCGACGCGGTCACGGCATTTGTCAGCATCCGGTCCATGTCCTCTTGGGACATGTCGGGGGTCATCACGGGCAAGGTTGTCATTCGCTCGGATCCTCGAAATCGGTCGTGTCGTGCAAGAGCTTATCAAGCATGGGCCAGAAGAACTCCGCACCGGGGTAGCCTTCGAGGCGGCCCAATTCGACATCGTCTTCGACCAGCAAAAAGGTCGGGGTAAAGATCACCGCACGCTGCGGGGTGACGCTCTCTTCCACGGCAGAGATATCGACGCGGCGCAGCGGGGCGAATGCCCCTTCGGCGGTCTTGGGATAGGCGGGGGCGATCTCTTCGTCCCAACGCTGGCAATAGATGCAGCCGGGTTGTTCGACCATGACCAGTTCCACCGCCTGTAGGGGCTGGGCGGGCAGGGCGGTCAGCGCCGCGAGGCTCAAGGCGGTCAGGGTGCGGATCATCGGCTTGCCTGATTGACGTTTGGACGACACTCAACGTAATTTGAATATGTGAATTGTTCAAGCGCGGCGGACCAGCGCGGCGCGGGCGGGGGGTAACATGTTCGACATCACCTATGCAGGCGCGCTTTTCGCAGGGCTGCTCAGCTTCTTTACGCCCTGCATTCTGCCGATGGTGCCATTCTACCTCAGCTATATGGCGGGGCTCAGCGTGACCGAATTGCGCGGCGATGGTGCAATCGCACCGGGGGCGCAGCGGCGCTTGGTGCTGTCTTCGCTGCTCTTCGCGCTTGGGGTCACGACGATCTTCGTTCTGCTCGGCATGGGTGCCACGGCCATCGGGCAGGTGTTCACCCAGTACCTCGAACCGCTGAGCTGGGTGGCGGCGGCGATCCTGATGGTTTTCGGTCTGCACTTCCTTGGCGTGATCAAAGTGCCGCTGCTCTACCGCGAGGCGCGGCTGGAGGGGGGCGGCAAGCCCACTTCGGTCTGGGGCGCCTATGTCATGGGGCTTGCCTTCGGCTTTGGCTGGACCCCCTGCGTCGGCCCCGCGCTGGCGGCGATCTTGATGATTGCCTCAGGCATGGGCGATGTCGCGCGGGGTGGTTTGTTGCTGGCCGCCTATGGCGCGGGGATGACCGCGCCCTTCGTGGTGGCGGCGCTTTTCGCCAAACCGTTTCTCAATTGGGCCGCGCGGCATATGGCGCTGGTGCAAAAGGTGGAAAAGGCGATGGGGGTGATGCTGATCCTCTTTGCCGTGCTGATCGTGACCGGCGGGGTGCAACTGATCGCGGATGCGATGATCCGTTGGTTCCCCAGCTTCACGACGCTAGGATAGACGCACAATCAGGAGGAGGACGCCAAGATGATTGGATCGAGGATAGGGGCCGCGGTGGCGGCGGCGATGCTGACTTGGCCTTTGGCCGCGGCGGAACTGGGCGACGACGGGCTGCACAAGGCGCCTTGGATGCGCGACACCTTCAAAGACCTGCGCGAGGATCTGGAGGAGGCTCGGGGCGAGGACAAACGTCTGATGCTGATGTTCGAGCAACGCGGCTGCATCTATTGCACCAAGATGCACGAAGAGGTTTTTCCCACCCCCGAAATCGCCAATTACATCAATGAGAATTACTTCGTCGTGCAGCTGAACCTGCACGGCGATATCGAAGTGACCGATTTCGACGGGGAGACGCTTTCGGAAAAGCAGATGGCGCGGAAATGGGGGATTCTCTTTACCCCAACGCTGATGTTCCTGCCCCATGAGGTGCCCGAAGAGGCGACCGCGCCGCAGGCGGCGGTGGCGGTGATGCCGGGGGCCTTTGGCAAGGGAACCACGCTTGATATGCTCACATGGGTCAACGAGGAACGCTACGCGCTCGAAGGGGGTGAGGATTTCCAACGCTACCACGCGCGGATGATCCAAGAGCGCAACAATGGCAGCACGGATTGACCGGGGGAAAGCGGCGCCGCACGGGGAAAGCTATTCAAAAGTTTGAATTTGTTGTTGCGCCGCGCCGCATCCCTGTCTTAGGGTCAGGTAAACCGGATCACACATGACCGTGATCGGCACTGGGAGGAAGTTTTCGATGATGAGATGGATCGCCGCCGCAATTGTGTCGGGCGCGCCCGTTCTGGCCGCCGCTGAAACCGTGGCACCTGCCGACGTGACCTATGATGACTATGGTTCGGTTGAACAATCCCTGACAGGGACACCCGGCGATGCCGCCAGGGGGGCGGCCATCGTCGGCAGTAAGAAGGCGGGCAACTGCGTGGCCTGCCACCAGATCAGCGCGCTTAGCGAGGTTCCCTTTCAGGGCGAAATCGGTCCGATGCTCGACGGGGCGGGCGACCGCTGGAACGAGGCGGAGTTGCGCGGCATCGTGGCCAATAGCAAGATGACCTTCGAAGGCTCCATGATGCCTTCCTATTACAAGACCAGCGGCTATATCCGCCCCGGCGACGGGTTCACCGGCAAAGCGGGGACAGAACCTTTGCCACCGCTGCTCGACGCGCAGCAAATCGAGGATGTCGTGGCCTTTTTGGCGACGCTCAAGGACGAGTAACGCGGCCCCGCCACCCTGCGAGAGCAGGCGGCGGCGGTGGACCGGTGCAAGAGATCGCGAGCCTAAGCCTCGTGGAACGGAATGACGGCGCCGCGCGCCGCAGACGAACAAGGAGATGCGAGATGAACTTCTCAAGACGTGAAACTCTGGGCCTCGGCCTTGGCGCCATGGCGCTGACCATCCTGCCGGTGGGGGCTTCGGCCGCCACGGTGGACGAACTGATCGCGGAATTCACCGGCGGGGCCGACATGGCCGAGACCGGCGTGACCCTGACCGCGCCCGAGATCGCCGAGAACGGCAACACCGTGCCGATCTCCGTCGAGGCGCCCGGCGCCTCGGCGATCATGGTGCTGGCCGCGGGCAACCCGACGCCGCCCGTGGGCACCTTTAACTTCGGCCCGCTGGCAGGCTCGCGCAGCGCCTCCACCCGCATCCGGTTGGCGCAGACCCAAGATGTCATCGCCATCGCCAAGCTGGAAGACGGCACCTTTGCCCGAACCAGTGCCGAGATCAAAGTCACAATCGGTGGCTGCGGCGGCTAAGCCCGCGCGCCCCATATTCAGGAGTCAAGAAAATGGCAGAAGGTGTAACACCCCGCGTCAAAGTGCCGAAATCGGCAGAGGCCGGTGAGGTGATCACGATCAAGACGCTGATCAGCCACCCGATGGAATCGGGCCAGCGCAAGGACAGCGACGGCAACCCGATCCCGCGCTCGATCATCAACCGCTTCACCGCCGAGTTCAACGGCGAGAGCGTGATCGACGTTAAGATGGAACCGGCGATGTCGACCAACCCCTATTTCGAATTTGACGCCACCGTGCCGGAAGCGGGTGAGTTCAAATTCACGTGGTACGACGACGACGGCTCGGTCTACGAAGAAGTCAAATCCATCACTGTCGGCTGACCTTTCGGGTCAGCCAGACGGCGCATGGAACAGGGAGGAAAGACATGAAATTCAAGGCAATGACCGCGGTCGCGGCGCTTTTGGTGGCCGCCCCCACGCTGGGGGCCGCCGATGAGGAGGCCGAGCTTGTCGTCAACGGCGAGATCGAGATGGTGACCAAGACCGAACCGCCTGCGCATCTCGACGGCGCCTTGCCCGAGATCATGTCTGGCTGGCGCTTCCGCTCGGACGAGACGCAGCAGCTTCAAATGGACGACTTCGACAACTCCGGCATGATCTTCGTCGATCAGGCGCAGGCGGCGTGGGACACGGCAGAGGGCAGTGAGGGCAAGTCCTGTGCGTCGTGTCATAACGAGGTGGAGACCTCTATGAAGGGTGTCCGCGCGGTCTATCCGAAGTGGAACGAGGACGCGGGCGAAGTGCGCACGCTGGCGCAGCAGATCAACGACTGCCGCGAGAACCAGATGGGCGCGGAACCCTACAAATACACCGGCAGCCAGATGACCGCGATGGAGGCGCTGATCTCGGTCCAGTCGCGCGGCATGCCGGTCAACGTGGCGATCGACGGCCCGGCCCAGAGCACATGGGAGCAGGGCAAAGAGATGTATTACACCCGCTACGGCCAGCTTGAGCTGAGCTGCGCCAATTGCCACGAGGACAACTACGGCAACATGATCCGGGCCGACCACCTGAGCCAGGGCCAGATCAACGGCTTCCCGGTCTACCGTCTGAAAAATACCAAGCTCAACAGCGCCCATGCGCGTTTCAAGGGCTGCGTGCGCGACACGCGGGCCGAGACTTTCAGCCCCGGCAGCCCCGAGTTCGTGGCGCTGGAACTTTACGTGGCCAGCCGCGGCAACGGCCTCTCGGTCGAAGCGCCTTCGGTGCGTAACTGAATTAGAACCCGGGCGTCTTGCCTGACCTGATCCCGCCCCCCGCAAGGGGGCGGGGCCTTTCCCTGTTTTCAAGTGCTGGAGCGTAACATGCTGTCTCGCCGTGATTTTCTGCAAATGTCCATGGCCGCGGCCTCCATCTACGGCGGCTCGGGCTTCGGCAGCTGGGCGCGGCTCGCGGCACAGGACAAGTTCGATCAGGACGCGCTACTGGAATTCGAGACCTTCGGCAATGTCACTCTGATGCATGTGACCGACATCCATGCCCAGCTGAAACCGATCTATTTCCGCGAGCCTGCCGTCAACATCGGCGTCGGCGAGAACCGCGGCAAGGTGCCTCATATCACTGGCGAGGATTTCCGCATCCGCTACGGGATCGGCGGCGGCACGCCGCTGGATTACGCGCTGACCTATGACGATTTTGTCGCCCATGCGCAGGCCTACGGCAAGGTCGGCGGGCTTGACCGCGTGGCCACCGTGCTGAACGCGATCCGCGCCGACCGTCCCGATGCGCTGCTCTTGGACGGCGGTGACACCTGGCACGGCTCGATGACCTGCCTGAAGACCCAAGGGCAGGACATGGTCAACGTGATGAACGCGCTGAAGCCCGACGCGATGACCTTCCACTGGGAGTTCACGCTCGGCTCCGAGCGGGTGCAGGAGATCGTCGAGGGTCTGCCCTTCGCCGCTCTTGGTCAGAACATCTTCGACCGTGAATGGGACGAGCCGGCGGAACTGTTCAAACCCTACGAGTTCTTCGAGCGCGGCGGCGTGAAGATCGCCGTGATCGGGCAGACCTTCCCCTATATGCCGATCGCCAACCCCGGCTGGATGTTCCCCGAATACTCCTTCGGCATCCGTGACGAGCATATGCAGCAGATGGTCGACGAGGTGCGCAGCAAGGGCGCGGAACTGGTCGTCTGCCTCAGCCACAACGGCTTTGACGTCGACAAGAAGATGGCGGGCATCGTCAAGGGAATCGACGTGATCCTCTCGGGCCACACCCATGACGCGCTGCCGGAGCCTGTGCTGGTGGGCGAGACGCATATCATCGCCTCCGGCTCGAACGGGAAATTCGTCTCCCGCGTCGATCTTGACGTGCGGGACGGCAAGATGATGGGGCTGCGGCACAAGCTCATTCCGATCTTCTCGGACCTGATCACGCCGGACGCAGAGGTGGCCAAGCTGATCGACGCGCAGCGCGCGCCCTTCCTTGAGGAACTCACCCATGTGGTGGGACAGTCGGATGCGCTGCTCTACCGCCGGGGCAACTTCAACGGCACATGGGACGACCTCATCTGCGACGCCCTGCTAAGCGAGCGCGACGCCGAGATCGCGCTCAGCCCCGGGGTGCGTTGGGGGCCGTCGATCCTGCCGGGGCAGGACATCACCCGCGAGGATATCTTCAACGTCACCTCGATGACCTACCCGAACGCCTACCGCACGGAAATGACGGGCGAATTCCTGAAAGTCGTGCTGGAGGACGTCGGCGACAACCTGTTCAACCCCGACCCCTATTACCAGCAGGGCGGCGACATGGTGCGCGTCGGCGGCATGGGCTTCAAGATGGACATCGCCAAGCCGCAGGGCGAGCGGATCAGCGAGATGACCTTGCTCAGCACCGGGGAGCCGATTGATCCGCAGCGCAGCTATGTCGTCGCCGGTTGGGCTTCGGTCAACGAGGGCACCGAAGGCCCGCCGATCTGGGACGTGGTGGAGAGCCATATCTCGAAACTGAACACCGTAGGCGAAGGCGCCCGGACCCCGGTGAAAATCGTTCTGCCAAAGTAAGAAAAATGAGAATAGGGGTTCTCACATAGATACAAATTCAATAAAATGAATTTGAATATGTGAGGGCCACGACATGACAGAAGAGAACCACAAGGGGCCATCGCGCCGTGCCTTTCTGACGGGGGCAGGGGCGGCGGCCGCGGGGACGCTGGCGGGGCAGGCCAGCGCTGCCCAGACCGATCCGGGCATTGCAATCCATTCATGGATGCAAGAGTTGGGCGACGGCGTCGACGTCGCGCCCTACGGGATGCCCTCGCCGCATGAGGCGGACGTGAAACGCCGCACGGTGGAATGGCTGACCGCCGACCCGGTAAGCTCGATCAACTTTACCCCGCTGCATGACCTCGACGGCACCATCACGCCCAACGGGCTGTGTTTTGAGCGGCACCATTCCGGCGTAGCCAAGGTCGATCCAGCCAAGCACCGTCTGATGATCAACGGGCTGGTCGACAAGCCGCTGGTGCTGACGATGGACGACCTGCACCGCTTCCCGCGCGAGAACCATGTCTATTTCCTCGAATGCGCGGCGAACTCCGGGATGGAATGGCGCGGCGCACAGCTCAACGGCTGCCAGTTCACCCACGGCATGATCCACAACGTCCAATACACCGGCGTGCCGCTGCGGCTGGTGCTGGAGGAGGCCGGTGTGAAGCCCGAGGGCAAGTGGCTTCTGGCCGAAGGCGCGGATGCCGCGGCGATGAGCCGCTCGATCCCAATGGAAAAGGCGCTCGACGATTGCCTCGTCGCCTTCAAGATGAACGGCGAGGCGCTGCGTCCCGAACAGGGCTACCCAGTGCGCCTCGTGGTGCCCGGGTGGGAGGGCAACATGTGGGTCAAATGGCTGCGCCGGCTCGAGGTTGGCGATCAGCCCTGGCATCACCGCGAGGAGACCAGCAAATACACCGACCTCATGGCCGACGGCGTGGCGCGGCGCTTCACCTGGGAGATGGACGCGAAATCGGTCATCACCAGCCCCAGCCCGCAGGCGCCGATCACCCATGGCCCGGGGCCAACCGTGCTGACCGGCCTCGCGTGGTCGGGCCGCGGTACGATCCCGCGCGTCGACGTGACGCTGGATGGCGGCATCACCTGGCATCAGGCACGGATGGACGGGCCGAGCACACCCAAGGCGCTGCACCGCTTCTATTTCGACTTCGAATGGGACGGCAAACCCCTGCTGCTGCAAAGCCGCGCGCATGACAGCACCGGCTACGTCCAGCCCACCAAACACGCGCTGCGCGCGGTCCGGGGCGAGAATTCGATCTATCACAACAACGGCATCCAGACCTGGGCGGTCGATGCAGACGGAAAGGCCGAAAATGTCGAGATTTCTTAAAGCTGCCCTCCTGACCACCGCGCTGGCAAGCCCGCTGGCCGCCGAGCCTTTGGGCCTAGGCCGCGCCGCCACGTCCGAGGAAGTGGCGCTGTGGGACATCGACGTGCGCCCCGATGGTCTGGGCTTACCCGAGGGCCGTGGCGACGTGATGACCGGGGATGAGATTTACACCGGGAAATGCGCCTCCTGCCACGGCGTCTTTGGCGAGGGCACGGGCCGCTGGCCGGTGCTGGCAGGCGGGCAGGGCAGCCTGACCAACGCCCGCCCCGTCAAAACGATCGGCAGCTATTGGCCATATCTCTCAACGGTTTACGATTATGTGAACCGGGCGATGCCCTTCGGCGATGCGCAGTCGCTGAGCGATGATGAGGTCTATGCGATCACCGCCTATCTGCTCTATCTCAATGACGAGGTGGAGGAGGATTTCGTGCTCTCGTCAGAGAACTTCGCCGAGCTGCGCCTGCCGAATGAGGCGGCCTTCAAACCCGATGACCGGGCGGAGGTCGAGCTTGCGTCCTTCAAGCAAGAGCCCTGTATGAGCGATTGCAAACCCTCGGTCGAGATCACCATGCGCGCCGCCGTGTTGGACGTGACGCCTGAAGAGACCGCCGCCAAGGCCGCCGCCGTGGAGGCTAAGGCCGAAGAGGTCGAAGCCGCGGCGGAGCCTGCGCCCGAGGAGACCCCCGCGCCGGTCGAAGTGGCCAAAGCCCCCGCCGCCGATCCAGCCCAGATCAAGGCCGGAGAGAAGGTGTTTCGCAAATGCAAGTCCTGCCACCAGATCGGCGCCAAGGCCAAGAACCGTGTCGGCCCTATGCTGAACGGCATCGTGGATGGCCCGGCGGGTGCGGTCGACGGTTTCCGCTACTCCAAAGCCATGCAGGCCGCAGCGGCAGAGGGGTTGGTCTGGTCTCACGATGAGTTGAGCGCCTTTCTGGCGGACCCTAAGGGCTTCATGAAAGGCACCAAAATGTCGTTCCGGGGGGTGCGCAAGCCCGAGGATATCGACGCATTGATCGCCTACCTGCGCGACGCGTCGGAGTGATCGGCGCGAATAGCGCAGACTGTGGTGCCTGCCCCCCTTGAACCCCCATACCGGGGGGACTAATCTCTGGGTAACAGTTTTGCGGGTATGGTCCCGCGAACAGGAACTGAGGCAGGCACGCATGAACGATCCGATCAACACCTATATGAACACGCTTGTCCCGATGGTGGTTGAACAAACCAGCCGGGGCGAGCGGTCCTACGATATCTTCTCGCGTCTGTTGAAAGAACGGATTATTTTCGTCAACGGGCCGATCCACAGCGGAATGAGCCATCTGGTCGTTGCTCAGCTGTTGCACCTTGAGGCCGAAAACCCCTCCAAGGAAATCAGCATGTACATCAACTCGCCCGGCGGCGAGGTGACGGCGGGCCTGTCGATCTACGACACGATGCAATACATCAAACCCAAGGTCTCGACCCTGATCTGCGGCATGGCGGCCTCCATGGGGTCGGTCATCGCGATCGGCGGCGAGAAGGGGATGCGTTTCGCACTGCCCAATGCCGAGGTGATGATCCACCAGCCCTCCGGCGGCTCGCAGGGCATGGCCGAAGATATCCTGATCTCGGCGCGCCACATCGAACGCACCCGTGAGCGGATGTACCAGCTCTACGTCAAACACTCCGGCCAGCCGCTGGAAACCGTTCAAAAAGCCCTCGACCGTGATTTGTGGATGACGCCCGAGGAAGCCAAGGAATGGGGCCATCTGGACGAGATCGTCGAAAGCCGTGGCAAGGCCGATGAGGCCGCTGCCGGTGGCAAGGACAAGAAAGACAAGTAATCGAAGGGGTCCGGCGCTGCATATTTTGCGATTGTAGCGCCGGGGTCACTGGCCTAAGCTTGAGGCCAAATCTCGCGGCCCCAAGACCGGGGCGGACATACACGACAGACCTGAAAGGTTTGAGATGGCGAATAATTCCGGCAACGACAGCAAAAATACGCTCTACTGTAGCTTCTGCGGCAAGAGCCAGCACGAGGTGCGCAAGCTGATTGCGGGGCCGACCGTGTTCATCTGCGACGAATGCGTCGAGCTGTGCATGGATATCATCCGAGAAGAGACCAAAGCCTCGGGCCTCAAGGCGACCGATGGCGTGCCCACGCCCCGCGACATCTGCGGCGTGTTGGACGACTATGTGATCGGTCAGGCGATGGCCAAGCGCGTGCTCTCGGTGGCGGTCCACAACCACTACAAGCGGTTGAACCACGCCCAGAAGGGCGGCGATATCGAACTGGCGAAATCCAACATCCTGCTGATCGGTCCCACCGGCTGCGGCAAGACGCTGCTGGCGCAGACGCTGGCGCGCATCCTTGATGTGCCCTTCACCATGGCCGACGCGACCACGCTTACTGAGGCCGGCTATGTTGGTGAGGACGTGGAGAACATCATCCTCAAGCTGTTGCAGGCGTCGGAATACAATGTCGAGCGGGCGCAGCGCGGCATCGTCTATATCGACGAGGTCGACAAGATCACCCGCAAGTCGGAAAACCCCTCGATCACCCGCGACGTGTCGGGCGAGGGCGTGCAGCAGGCGCTCTTGAAACTGATGGAAGGCACCGTGGCCTCTGTCCCGCCGCAGGGCGGGCGCAAGCATCCGCAGCAGGAGTTCCTGCAAGTGGACACCACGAACATCCTCTTCATCTGCGGCGGTGCGTTTGCCGGTCTCGACAAGATCATCGCGCAGCGCGGCAAGGGCTCTGCCATGGGCTTCGGCGCCGATGTGCGTGACAATGACGCCCGCGGCATTGGTGAGATTTTCACCGATCTCGAACCCGAAGATCTGCTGAAGTTCGGCCTGATCCCGGAATTCGTAGGCCGTCTGCCGGTTCTGGCGACGCTCGAAGATCTGGACGAGGACGCTTTGGTCACCATCCTGACCGAGCCGAAGAACGCTTTGGTCAAACAGTACCAGCGTCTGTTCGAATTGGAGGACACACAGCTGACCTTCACCGATGACGCGCTGCAAGCCATTGCCAAACGCGCGATCGAACGGAAGACCGGCGCCCGGGGTCTGCGCTCCATCCTCGAAGACATCCTGCTCGACACGATGTTCGAACTGCCGGGGCTGGAGACGGTGAGCGAAGTGGTCGTCAACGAAGAGGCCGTCACCTCCGAGGCCAAGCCGCTGATGATCCACGCCGACAGCGAAAGCAAAGAACCGGCCAGCGCGGGCTAAGCGCGCCAGGCGTAGTCATAGGGGCGGGCCATCTGGTCCGCCCTTTCGCGTTTCAGGGGAGGGTTTGATGCGGCGCATTTCATCGGGCGGCATCTATGAGGACAAGATCGGCTATAGCCGCGCAGTGGTGGCGGGGGACATGGTCCATGTCTCGGGCACCGTGGGTGAGGGGGCAGAGGTGACGGCGCAATGCGCGGCGGCACTGGCAACGATCGAGGCGGCCTTGGCCGAGGCAGGCAGTGATTTCGCCCATGTGGTGCGCGTCACCTATATGCTGCCCGACGCGGCGGAGTTCGAAGCTTGCTGGCCGCTTCTACGGGCGGCCTTCGGTGCGCATCCGCCCGCCGCGACGATGATCGAATGCGGGCTGATCGACCCGAAATACCGGATCGAGATTGAATGCACGGCCCTTCTGCGCGCGGCGGCAGAAGGTTAACTTACGGCGGTGAATCCTGCCGCGGGTCGAACCTCCTGCGCGGTGAGGCTGGACGCCAAAGCCTCCATGGTGCATATAACGGGCAACAGGAACGGAGACCTCGATGGGCATTCTCAATTCACTTCTGCGCGGTGTCACATGGTGGAACGGCCAGACGCTGAACACCCAGCTTTTCACTTGGCGCAAGGGCAGCAAGGTGGGCGAAGACGCGCAGGGCAACGTCTATTACCGCAACGCCGATGACAGCAAACGCTGGGTCATTTTCAACGGTGAGGCCGAGGCGAGCCGCGTGAGCCCCGATTGGCATGGCTGGCTACACCGCACATGGGATGAGCCGCCGACCGACAAGCCGCTGGCGCATAAGCCGTGGGAAAAGGCCCATGTGGAGAATCGCACCGGCACTGCCATGGCCTATGCGCCCGCCGGGTCGCTGCGCCGCGCCGAACCTGTCGAGCGTAAGGATTACGAGGCCTGGCAGCCTGAATGATCGGTTGGCCGCGCCTTTTGCGCGGTCCCAAGTCTCACGCAATCCGGGTGGTCCCATGAAAAAGCTTCTCTTGGCCGCGCTCGTGCTGGCCGCGCCGCTTCACGCTCAAGAGGGGGGGCAGGTCGCCAGTGCCTCGGGCGGCGTGTTGCGCGCCTTGGACAAGATTTCGGGCGATACGACCGATCTGGAGATCGCCAAGGGCGACCGGCTGAGCTTGGGCAATTTGCAGATCACCATGGTCGATTGCCGCTATCCGGCTGGGGATCCGGCGGCCAATGCCTATGCCGCGCTTGAGATCACCGAAGAGGGCAGCGACAGCGCGTTGTTCTCTGGTTGGATGATCGCCTCCGCGCCCGCGCTGCACGCGCTTGAGCATTTTCGCTATGACATCTGGGTCATGCGCTGCAGCACGTCCTGAAAGCTGTCCAAACTGGGCGCGCTGAACCGCGCATTGCCCCGTTTCGCCACATCAAGCTGCGCGTGATAGTCCGCCCGTGAAATCTCCACCGCCCCGAGAGAGGCGAGGTGATCGGTCAGAAACTGCGTGTCGAAGAGGGTGAACCCCGCGCGGCGCAGCCGATCCACCAGCGCTGCCAGAGCCATTTTTGACGCATTGGTGCGGCGCGAGAACATGCTCTCGCCAAAAAACGCGCGGCCCAGTGTCACGCCATAGACGCCGCCCACCAGCGCATCACCGTCCCAAACCTCAAGCGAATGGGCATAGCCCCCGCGGTGCAACGCAGTGTAGAGCGCGGTGATCTCGGCATTGATCCATGTGTCTTCGCGGTCGGCACAACCGGCGACGACAGCTTGAAAATCATGGTTGATCGTATGGTGGAACGTGCTGCGCCGCATGGCGCGGGCCAGAGAGCGCGAGATGTGGAAACCGTTGAGCGGCATCACCCCACGGCGCCGCGGATCGACCCAGAAAATTTCCGGGTCGTCGCGGTGTTCCGCCATGGGGAAAATCCCGATGGAATAGCCGTGAAGCAGGATCTCGGGCGTCAGATCCGACATGTCATGTCAGCCGTCGCCGAGGTTGGTTTCCAGCCAATGCTCAAGCCAATGGATGTTGTAGCCACCCGACTGGATGTCTTCCTCGGCCAGCAGCGCGTGGAACAGCGGCATGGTGGTGTCGACACCATCCACAATCAACTCACCCAGAGCGCGCCCCAGTCGGGCCAGCGCCTCGGGCCGGTCGCGGCCGTGCACGATCAGCTTGCCGATCAGGCTGTCGTAGAAGGGCGGGATCGAATAGCCGTCGTAGAGCGCCGAATCCATCCGCACGCCAAGCCCGCCGGGGGCGTGGTACTGCGTGATCTTGCCCGGGCAGGGCGCGAAGTTCGGCAGACGTTCGGCGTTGATGCGCACCTCGATGGCATGGCCGTTGATGCTCAGATCGTCCTGGGTGAAGGACATCGGCAGCCCTTCGGCCACGCGGATCTGCTCGCGCACCAAATCAACGCCAAAAATCGCCTCGGTCACCGGATGTTCCACCTGCAGGCGGGTGTTCATCTCGATGAAGTAGAACTCGCCGTTCTCGTAGAGGAACTCGATCGTGCCGGCACCGATGTAGTTGATATTGGCCACGGCGTCGGCGCAGGTCTTGCCGATGCGGGCGCGTTCCTCGGCGGTGATCGAGGGGCCGGGTGCTTCCTCGAAAACCTTCTGGTGGCGGCGCTGCAACGAACAGTCCCGCTCGCCCAGATGCACGGCGTTGCCCTTACCGTCGCCAAAGACCTGAATCTCGATATGGCGCGGCGTGGTGAGATATTTCTCGATATAGACTTCGTCGTTGCCGAAGTTCGACTTGCCCTCGGCGCGGGCGGTCTGGAAGGCCTTTTCCATGTCCTTCGCGGTCTTGGCGACCTTCATGCCCTTGCCGCCGCCACCGGCGGTGGCCTTGATGATGACCGGATAGCCGATCTCCTCACCAATGCGCTTGGCCTCTTCCAGCGAGGTGACCCCGCCGTCGGAGCCGGGCACGCAAGGCACGCCGAGCTTCTTCATCGTGTCCTTGGCGGTGATCTTGTCACCCATGACGCGGATATGCTCGGCGGTGGGGCCGATGAAGGTAAGGCCGTGATCCTCGACCACCTGCACGAAGTTCGCGTTTTCCGACAGGAAGCCGTAGCCGGGATGGATCGCCTCGGCGCCGGTGATCTCGCAGGCCGCGATGATGGCGGGGATCGAGAGGTAGGATTGCGTCGAGGAGGGCGGGCCGATGCAGACGGATTCGTCGGCCATGCGCACGTGCATCGCGTCACTGTCGGCGGTGGAATGCACCGCGACGGTCTGGATGCCCATTTCGCGGGCCGCGCGGATCACGCGCAGCGCGATCTCTCCCCGGTTGGCGACTAGGATTTTGCTGAACATGTCCGGCCCTTATTCCAGGATGACTAGCGGCGCGCCGAATTCGACGGCATCGCCGTCACCGACGAGGATGCGTTTGACGGTGCCGGCGCGGGGGGCGGGAATATGGTTCATCGTTTTCATCGCTTCGACGATCAGAAGCGTGTCACCTTCGGAGACAGAGGCACCGACCGAGATGAAGGCGGGCGCGCCCGGCTCACCTTGCAGGTAGACGGTGCCGACCATGGGCGATGTGACCGCGCCGGGGTGATCCGCGGGATCGGCATCGGCGGCAGGGGTCGAAGCGGCGGGCGCGGCTGCGGCAGGCGCCGGTGCCGCGGCAGGCGCGGGGGCGGCTTGGTACTGCTGCTGGGGGGCGGCCATGATCTGCTGCGGGGGCTTGCGGCTGACGCGCACGTTCAGGCTGTCATCCTCGGCATAGTCGCGTTTCACCTGAAGCTCGGTCAGGTCGTTTTCGTTCAGCAGCTCGGCGAGGGCCTTGATGAAGGCCACGTCAGCGTCATGGGTTTTGTTTGTCATTGGATCCTCGAAGATTTCGGCAGGCCTGCGGCCCGTCGCTGCGCGATTGATTGGCACGCTTATAGGGCATGGGCAAAGCCATGAAAAGCCAACTGTTGTCTAGGGGGTAGGATCGGTTTTTTGTCGCCAAAGCGGTCCCGGGGCGCGAGATTGAGGCTGTGCCCCAGCCCCGCGCCCCGGACCTGAGTGACCTTGGGTCAGATCGCGAGGTATTCCGCGCGCAGTTCCGCGTTGTCCAGCACCTCGGCGGCGGTGCCGTCGAAGACCACGCCGCCGGTGTCGAGGATCACCGCCCGGTCGGCCAGTTTCAGCGCCCGCACCGCGTTTTGTTCGACCAGAATCGTGGTGATGCCCTGCGCCTTGATCAGCCCCAGCGTCTTTTCGATCTCATCCACGATCACCGGCGCCAGCCCTTCGTAGGGTTCATCGAGCAGCAACACCTTGATGTCACGGGCCAAGGCGCGGGCGATGGCGAGCATCTGCTGCTCCCCGCCCGAGAGGGTCACCCCCTCTTGATGGCGCCGCTCACGCAGGCGGGGGAAGAGATCGTAGAGCCGGTCGAGCGACCAGCCGATGGGCGGGGCGATCTGGGCGAGCTTGAGGTTCTCTTCGACGGTGAGACCGGAAATGATGCGGCGGTCTTCGGGCACCAGCGCCAGCCCCGCGGCAGAGGCTTGGTGGCTGGCCATATTGTGCAGCGGCTGATGGTCAAGCCAGACCTCCCCGCGTTTCAACTCCGGGTCGCTCACCCGCGCGATGGCCCGCAGGGTCGAGGTCTTGCCCGCCCCGTTGCGGCCCAGCAGGGCGAGAATCTCCCCCTCATGGACGTTAAAGCTCACCCCCTGCACGATGTAGCTTTCGCCGTAATAGGCGTGAATGTCCCAGACCGAGAGGAAGGCCGGGGCGGTTTGGGCGTGGTTGGCGTTTTTGTCGAGCGTGCTGGTGGTCATATGCTGTCCTAGATCTGCGGCAATAGGAGGGGGTCAGGCGGCGTCTTGGCTTTCGCCGAGATAGGCTTCGCGCACCTTGGGGTGGCCCTTGATCCGGTCGGGGGTGTCTTCGACCAGCGGCGTGCCTTGGGCCAGCACGGTGATCCGCTCGGCCAGTGAAAAGACGACATGCATGTCGTGTTCGATGATGGCGATGGTGATGTCGCGCTCGTCCTTGATCTGTTTGAGCAGGTCGATGGTGTTGTTGGTATCGGCCCGCGCCATCCCGGCAGTCGGTTCGTCCAAAAGCAGCAGACGGGGGTCTTGGGCGAGGCACATGGCGATTTCCAGCCGCCGCTTGTCGCCCCGTGACATGGAGGCCGCGGGCATGTGGCGTTTGTCGATCATCCGCATGTCGCGGAGCATTTCCTCGGCCTTGTCGATCATGTCGCGTTGGCCCACGACCCGCGACCAGCCGTTCAGTTGAAACGCCCCGTCGCGTTTGGCAAGGCAGGGGATCAGCATATTCTCCATCACCGTGAGATCACCAAAGATCTCGGGGGTTTGGAACACGCGGGAAATGCCCATCTGGTTGATTTCATAGGGTTTGCGCCCCAGCACCGACTGCCCGTCGAACATGACAGAGCCGGTGTCGGGGATGAGCTTGCCCACCAGACAGTTCAGCAGCGTGGATTTGCCCGCCCCATTGGGGCCGATGATCGCGTGGACGGAGTTCTCCGCCACGCTGAGGTTCACATCGCTCAGCGCCTGCAACCCGCCAAAGCGCTTGCCGACATTTTTGACTTCGAGAATGGCCATGATGTCTCTCCTATTCCGCGGCTTCGCTGCGTTGTTGGGCGGCGTCGGCCTCGACCGAGCCTGCGTTCTTGTCCCGGCGGCGGAAGACCCGGCCCAGACGTTGCCCACCCTCGACCAGCCCACCGGGCAGGAAGATCACGACCAGCATGAACAGAAGGCCAAGCGTCAGGTGCCAGCCCTTGCCGACGAAGGGGTGAATGATCGCGACCATCGCGTCTTCGATCCCGTCGGGCATGAAGGCGAACCAGCCGTGCAGCACGTTGTCGTTGATCTTGGCGAAGATGTTCTCGAAATACTTGATGAAGCCCGCGCCCAGCACCGGCCCGATGAGCGTGCCCGCGCCGCCAAGGATCGTCATCAGCACCACTTCCCCCGATGCGGTCCACTGCATCCGTTCGGCGCCCGCCAGCGGGTCCATCGCCGCCAGCAGACCGCCCGCAAGCCCGGCATACATGCCCGAGATGACAAAGGCCGCCAGCGTATAAGGCCGCGTGTTCAACCCGGTGTAATTCATCCGCTGCTGGTTCGATTTCACCGCCCGCAGCATCATGCCAAAGGGCGAGCGGAAGATGCGGATCGCCAGATAGAAGGCGAGGATCAGGAAGACCGCGCAGAAGTAGTAGCCGACCGAGAAGGTGAAGGTCCAACCGCCGAAAAAGAGTGTCGTCGAGGAGTTCATCGCCGCCCCGAAGAGATTAGGGAAGCTGGGCGCATCTACGGATTGGAGGTATTGCGGATCGGAAGTATAGATCTGCAGCCCCGTCTCACCATTGGTGATCGGCGTCAGCACCGAATAGGCGAGGTTGAAGGACATCTGCGCGAAGGCCAGTGTCAGGATCGAAAAGTAGATGCCCGAGCGCCGCAGGCTGATGTAGCCGATGAGTGCCGAGAACAGCCCGGCCATGATGACGGCGAGTACCAGCGCGGGCACGACGTTGTAGCTGAGCAGTTTGAACATCCAGACGGCAGAGTAGGAACCGACCCCCAGAAAGGCCGCATGGCCAAAGGAGAGATAGCCGGTAAGCCCGAAGAGGATGTTGAACCCGATGGCGAAGATGCCAAAGATCACAAAGCGTTGCATCAGGTCGGGGTAGCCGGCGTTGAACTGTGCAAGGCCCGAATCCGCCGGAAAGGGGTTGAGGATGAAGGGGGCGAAGAGCGTGAGAACGATCACGACCCCCAAGAGAAGCGTATCGCGTTTTTCCAGTCCGAACATGTCCTATTCCTCCATCACGCCGCGGCGACCCATCAGACCGCGCGGGCGGACCAGCAGGATCACGATGGCAACGATGTAGATGATGATCTGGTCGATACCGTAGATGATGTTTTTGATTTCATTCATGGATGCGAGGCTTTCCAGGATGCCCAAAAGGAACCCCGCCAGCACTGCGCCGGGCAGCGAGCCCATGCCGCCGACCACGACGACGACGAAGCTCAGCACCAGAAAGTCCATGCCCATGTGATAATTGGGCGAGTTGATCGGCGCATACATCACGCCCGCAAGCCCCGCCACGGCGGCAGCAATGCCGAACATGATGGTAAAGCGGCGGTCGATGTCGATGCCCAGAAGGCCCACGGTCTCACGGTCCGCCATGCCGGCGCGGACGACCATGCCGAAGGTGGTGAATTGCAAGAAAGCAAAAACCGCAGCGATGATGAGGGTGGAAAAGCCAAAGTAGACCAAGCGCCAATAGGGGTAGGCCAAAGACGTGTCCAACCCCAAAAGCGGGGCAAAATCGAAGCTGCCCACGAAAGCCTGCGGCGCAGGGGTGGGGATCGGGTTGGCACCGTAGAAATATTTGACGACTTCCTGCAAGACGATGGCAAGGCCGAAGGTCACGAGGATCTGATCCGCATGGGGCCGCTTATAGAAGTGCTTGATCAGTCCGCGTTCCATGATGAAGCCAATCAGCAGCATCACAGGGATCGCAAAGAGGATCGCCAGCGGCACCGACCAGTCAATGATCGCCTGTCCCGTTTCCGGCCCGAACCACTGTTCGACATAGGGGGTTTTGACCTTCAGCGGATTGCCGAGGAAATCCTTCTTGGTCTCGTCGATGGTCTCGACGCTCAGCGTCAGAATGCGTTGCAGCGTGACCGCACAGAAGGCCCCGATCATGAAAAGCGCCCCATGGGCGAAATTGACCACGCCAAGGGTGCCGAAGATCAGCGTCAGCCCAAGCGCGATCAGCGCATAGGCCGAGCCTTTGTCGAGGCCGTTGAGTATTTGCAGAAGGATTGCGTCCATGGTCCCCACCTGTAAGGGAAGCGTTTACAAGCGGCCTTGCCGCTTGCAGCGATAAAAAGGGCGCGCAGGATCAGGCCCGCGCGCCATCTGATGTCAGCGGATCACGCGCCGGGGTTGCATTTGCCCAGATCACCGCCCGCGAACATCGGGTGATCGGGGGCATATTCGACCTGTGCACGGGGCGTCTGTTCGACGATCTCCAGCGTGTCGTATTCATTGGTCGGGTTCTCCGCCCCCTTCATCACGAGCACGTCCTTGAAACACTGGTGATCGTCCGCACGGTAGAGCGTCGGCCCGTTGCCCAGACCGTCGAACTCATAGCCCTCAAGCGCCTCGACCACGGCGCAGGGGTTGAACGAGCCTGCGCGTTCCACCGCATCGGCATAGAGCAGCGTTTGCACGTAGCAGGTATGCGCCGAGTTCGAGGGCGGGCGGCCATATTTCTCACCAAAGGATTTGGTGAAGGCCTTCGACCCTTCATCCTGCAGCTGCCAGTTCCAGTTCATCGAGCCGATCACGCCCTGCACGTTGGCCCCGGCACCGGCGGCCATCAGTTCGGAGTAGAGCGGCACGACGATCTCGAACTTCTTGCCGTTGACCTCTTTGTCGAGCAGGCCGAACTGCACCGCGTTGGTGAGCGAGTTCACCATGTTGCCGCCGTAGTGGTTCAGCACCAGCACATCGGCGCCCGAGTTCAGAACCGGCGCGATATAGGAGGAGAAATCGGTCGAGGCGAGCGGCGTCAGCACGTTCTCCACGGTCTCCCAGCCCATCGCCTCGGTCGCGGCGGCGATGGATTCCTGCTGGGTCCAGCCCCAGTTGTAATCCGCGGTCAGGTGATAGGCGCGACGCTCAGAGCCATAGGCGTTTTTCAGCACCGGGGCGAGGGCGGCAGCGGACATATAGGCGTTGAAGAAATGCCGGAAGCCATTGGCCTTGCGGTCCTTGCCGGTGGTGTCATTGGCGTGGGTGAGACCCGCCATGAAGATCACGCCCGCCGATTGGCAAAGGTCTTGCACCGCCACGGCCACGCCCGAGGACGAGCCGCCGTTGATCATCACCGCGCCGTCTTTTTCGATCATCGACTTGGCGCTGGCGCGGGCGGCGTCGGATTTGGTCTGGGTGTCGCCGGTGACATATTCGACCTTCTTGCCCAGAATGCCGTTCCCTTTCAGCGCCTTGGAGCTGAAGGTGTTCATCATGCCGCCGTCGCCGCCGCCATTGAGGTGTTCGACCGCAAGCTCCTGCGCGCGCAGCTCATCCAGACCTTCTTCGGCATAGGGGCCGGTCTGGGGCACGTTGAAGCCAAGCGTCACGGTGCTGCCCGTGGGGGCGTTGGTAAAGCCCGCGTGATTTTCCGCGCGCAGATAGGTCGGCAGCGCCAACCCTGCACCGGCAACCGCGCCGGTCTGGATAAGTCCGCGGCGTGTCAGTTTCGTAAACGACATGAAGTCCTCCCTTTTTTGTAAGTCGCGGCAGCGGAACCTCCCCCCGATGCCACAACACGCAATAGTGCAAAGAAACTATGGCGCGGAAAATGAAAACCGATCAATAAGGCGCTTGATCGAAACGATTTTTTTGTAAATATATTCGCAATACTGCCGGAGGGATTGTAAAGAATATGATATTGCGGCGCAGAAAGACCTTGAAACAACGGGCGAAACATCCGGCGGGGCTTTCCCATGCGTGAGGGTCTGACCGGCAGCCGCATTCGTGAGCGGCGCGTGATGGCGGGGCTGAAACAGGCCGAGCTTGCGCAGCAAAGCGGCATCTCGGCCAGCTATCTTAACCTCATCGAACACAATCGGCGCAGAATCGGCGGCAAGCTCTTGCTCAATATCGCCCATGCGCTTGGGGTCGAGCCGCAGGCGCTGACCGAAGGGGCGGAAGCCGCGCTGATCGCCACACTGCGCGAGGCGGCAGAGGACGCGGGGCTGACCGGGCCCGAGGGCGACCGGGCGGATGAATTCGCGGGGCGGTTTCCGGGCTGGGCCAAGGTGCTGGCCAACAGCCAGCGGCGCATCGCGGCGCTGGAGCAGACGGTCGAGGCGCTCTCGGACCGTTTGGCCCATGACCCGCAGCTTGCCACCTCCATGCACGAACTATTGAGTACCGCCGCGGCGATCCGTTCTACCGCCGCTATTCTGGCCGAGACGGACAGTTTGCAGGCCGAGTGGCGTGACAGGTTTCACGCCAATATCCACCAAGACAGCCGCCGCTTGTCCGACAGCGCGCAGGCGCTGGTGACCTATTTCGACAATGCCGCCGAGACCCGAGAGGTCGCCCATTCGCCACAGGCCGAGGTTGAGAGTTTCCTCGCCGCGCATGACTACCGTTTCGACCCTTTGGAAGAGGCGCGCGCCCCGCAGGCGGCGATTGCGGCGCTGGTCGAACAGGCCGAAACGCTTAAAACCAAAGCCGCGCAGCATATCGCGACGGGGGTGTTGCAACAGATCGCCCGCGACGCGGCGGCGCTGCCTTTGGCAAGGCTGGAGCGGGCGACGGCGGAGGCGGGGCATGACCCTGCCGAACTGGCGCGGGCACTCGATCAACCGATGGGCCGGGTGCTGCGGCGCTTGGCCTCACTGCCCGACCTCGGCGCGGGACTGGTGGTTTGTGACCGCTCTGGCAGCGTCACATTCGCCAAGTCGGTCGAAGGTTTCACCGTGCCGCGCTTTGGCGCCTGCTGCCCGCTTTGGCCGCTCTTTGCGGTGCAGGGGCAGCCGGCGCTGGTGATGAAATCCCGCGTCATGCAGATGGGGCGCGGGCAGGCGCAGTTCGAGGCGATTGCCACCTGTGAGGTGCAGGCCGCCGCCGCCTATAACACGCCGCCGCTCAGCCAGTCGGTCATGCTGCTCTTGCCGGTGCCCTCGGGGGCGGCGCCTGCGCAGCCGGTGGGGGCGACCTGTCGCATTTGCCCGGTCGAAGGATGCCGCGCGCGGCGCGAGCCTTCGATCCTGCGCGAGGGGATCTAAGGCCGCGCGGAAGGCAGTTTTTGACAGGGCTGGCAAACCGATGCATGCTCCCCCCGGTGCGCGAGACCCCGCAGCAAGACGGGGCGGCCGCACACCGAGGGGGAGACTTTTTGCCGATGAGCAAACTCGTAGTTCTGGTGGAGGACGAGGTGAATATCGCCGAGGCCATCCGCTTTTTGCTAAGCCAAGAGGGTTGGCGTGTGGAGACCTTGGCCAATGGGTCGGGGGCGGTGGAGGTGATCCGCAAGGCATCGCCGGATCTGGTGATGCTCGACGTGATGCTGCCAGGCAAAAGCGGTTTCGAGATATTGGACGAGCTGCGCGGTGACCCCGAAACCGGCGCGTTGCCGGTGCTGATGCTGACCGCGCGGGGCCAGAGCCGGGACCGTGCCATGGCAGAAAAGGCGGGTGTCAGCCGCTTCATGACCAAGCCGTTTTCGAATGCCGAAATGCTCGACGCGGTGCGCGACCTGATCGCCAGTTGACCCGCCATGCCCCGTAGGCCGATCTTTTTGGAAAAACGCGGCTACCGTCAGCGGCGGATGATGGATGCGGTGCGCCTGCTGCCGCTTCTGGGGCTGATGCTGTGGATGGTGCCGCTGCTCTGGCCCGTGCCAGCGGCCGGCCCGGACCCCACGGCACCGACAATCCCGATGAGCGTGGCGCTGCGCTATCTCTTTGGGGTTTGGGCGCTGCTGATCTTGGGGACATGGGCGCTTTGGCGGCGGACGCGGGATGTGGTCTCGGGTGAGGATGCAGCGCAGCCGGACGGGCCGCGCTGATGGTGTCGCTCAACCAGTTGGTGGCGGTTTGCCTGATGTATGTGGCGGGGCTGTTCATCGTGGCCTTCGCCGCCGAACGCGCGGCCCTGCGCGGGCAGGGCGGCTGGCTGCTGCGCTCGCCGCTGGTCTATACCCTGTCGCTGTCGATCTACTGCACCGCGTGGACCTTTTACGGCGCGGTGGGATATGCGGCGCGCTCGGGGCTGGAATATGTGACCATCTACCTCGGCCCTTCGCTGGTGATGATCGGCTGGTGGTGGGGGCTGCGGCGTTTGGTGCGGATCGGGCGAAGCCATCGCGTCACCTCGATTGCGGACCTGATTTCATCGCGCTACGGCAAGTCCAACACGCTGGCGATCGTCGTGACGGTCATGGCCGTGATCGGTGTGACGCCCTATATCGCGCTGCAATTGCAATCGGTTATCCTGTCGCTGTCGATCTTCGCGGCCGCCGACGTGCTGCTGGCCGAGGCGGGGGGCGATGTGATCAACCGGGGGCAGGCGGCGCTTTGGGTCGCAGCGGGGCTGACGCTCTTTACCGTGCTCTTCGGCACTCGGAATTTGACCGTAAACGAACGGCATCACGGCGTGGTCATCGCCATCGCGGTGGAGGCCGTGGTCAAGCTCTTGGCGCTGGTGGCGGTGGGGGTCTACGTCATCTGGGGGCTGGCCGGCGGCTTGGGCGAGACTTTGGCCCGGATAGACGCCTCCGCCATCGGCCAATGGGAGGTGCAGGGCAGCCGTTGGGCCGCGTTGACCGTGCTTTCGGGGGCCGCGCTTTTGTGTCTGCCGCGCATGTTCCAAGTCATGGTTGTCGAGAACGACGACGAGCGGCAGTTGCAAATCGCAAGCTGGGCCTTCCCCCTTTACCTCATGCTGATGAGCCTTTTCGTCGTGCCCATCGCGGTGGTGGGGCTGGACCTGATGCCCGAAGGCGCGAACCCCGATCTTTTCGTGCTGAGCCTGCCGCTCTCCCAAGGGCAAAACGGACTGGCGATGCTGTCTTTCTTGGGCGGTTTCTCTTCGGCGACCTCGATGGTGATCGTCGCCACGCTGGCGCTTTCGACCATGGTCAGCAACCATATCGTCATGCCGATCTGGCTGGCGCTGCGCCGCGATGGGGCGACGCAGTCGGGGGATGTGCGCAATATTGTCATACTTGCGCGGCGGCTGTCGATCTTCTGCGTGGTGGGCTTGGGTTATCTCTACTATCGCGCCTCGGGCGGCAGCGGGGCGCTGGCAGCGATCGGCACGATCTCTTTCGGTGGGGTGGCGCAGTTTCTGCCCGCGATGCTGGGCGGGGTGCTCTGGCGCGGGGCCACGCGGACCGGCGCCCTTTGCGGGTTGGGCACGGGCTTTGTGCTTTGGGTTTTTACCATGTTGCTGCCGAGCTTTGGCCCGGATGTGGCCCTGTCGACCGCGACTTTGGAGCAGGGGCTTTGGGGCCTCGCTTGGCTGCGGCCCGAAGCGCTTTTCGGACTGCCGGGGATTGATCCGACGGTGCATGCGGTGGTCTGGAGCCTCGCGCTCAACACGCTGGTTTTCGTCGTCGTCTCCCTCTTTAGCTTCCCCACACCGTTGGAGCGGCTTCAGGGCGCGCAATTCGTCAATGTGTTTGACCATTCCGGACCGGCGCGGGGGTGGACGGCCTCGGTCGCGGGCAGCGAAGACCTGATGATCATGGCGCAGCGTATCTTGGGCGCGACGGAGGCGCAGGCGTTTTTCACCCGCGAGGCCGAGCGGCAGGGGCAGGGGCGGCGTCTGCCGGAGCCCACGCCGCGATTCGTGCAGGCGCTGGAGCGGGAGTTGGCGGCCTCTGTCGGGGCGGCCACGGCCCATGCAATGGTGGCGCAGATCGTCGGCGGAGCCTCTGTCTCGGTCCAAGACCTTTTGGCCGTGGCCGACGAATCCGCGCAGATGCTGGAGTATTCCAGCCAGTTGGAGGCCAAGTCCCGCGAGTTGACCGAGACGGCGGCGCAGCTGCGCGCGGCGAATGAGAAGCTGACGCAGCTGTCGCTGCAAAAAGACAGTTTCCTCAGCCAGATCAGCCATGAATTGCGCACGCCGATGACCTCGATCCGCTCGTTTTCCGAGATCCTGCGCGATGCGCCCGGTCTCACGGACGCCGACAAGAACCGCTATGCCACGATTATCCATAGCGAGACGATCCGCCTGACGCGGCTGTTGGATGACCTGTTGGATCTCTCGGTGCTGGAGAACGGGCAGGTGACGCTGAACCAGCGCGAGGGCAACCTGCGTGACCTGCTGGATCTGGCGGTGACCACGGCGCAGGCGGGGGCCACGCGGCCGCTCAAAGTGCTGCGTGATCCGCAGGCCGAGGATATCGTGCTGACCAGCGATCTCGACCGGCTGGTGCAGGTCTTTATCAACCTCGTCACCAACGCCCGTAAATACTGCGCCGCCGATCACCCACAATTGGTGATCACCCCGCGGGTGACGGCGCAGGGGCTGGTGATTGATTTTGTCGACAACGGCCATGGGATCGACGCAGGGTCAGAGGCGCTGATTTTCGAGAAGTTCTCGCGCATCACGGGGGAGGGCGATGGCGCGGGGCTTGGCCTTGCCATCTGTCGTGAAATCATGTGCCGCTTGGGCGGAGAGATCAGCTTTTTGCGGGATGTGCCCGGCACGGCCTTCCGGGTGCAACTGCCCGCCCGTGCCTTGACCGCAGCGGCGTAAAATACCGGCCCCCGATGGGACCGGCAGAGACCTCAGGTATAGCTTTGCCCCAGCATGGGGCGCATGTTTTCAAGGTCATACCCGCCCTGACGCGCCGCTTCGATGATCGCGTCGCTGTCCATCGCACCAGCTTGGCCCAAGGCCCAAGCGATGGTGGAGCGGGTGCCCGAGGCGCAATAGGCCAGCACGGTGTCATCGGTCTCCACGCCAAGGGCGCGGTTCTGGGCGATGACATCGGGGGTCATGGTCTGATGGGTCAGCGGCTGTTCGGCAAAGGCAATCCCTGCGGCCTCGGCCGCGTCGCGCATGGCGGCGGCCTGATGGCTGGGCGGCACTTCCGCGTCGGGGCGGTTGCACAGGATGCGGGTGATGCCTTGGGCGCGCAGGCTTTCCATGTCACCGGGCTCGATCTGCGGGGCGACGAAATAGCGGGGGGTGATTTGGCGAATATCCATGGGCCGATTTAAGCAGATGCAGCGGCCCTGTCCAGCACCGCCGAAGCGGGCCGTTCAAACCTGCCGATTAGCCCAGCGAAATCCCGAGGATCACCAGCATCAAGCCGATGACAGAGAGAAACAGCGCGCCCATGTTCAGCGGCACGACCTTGCGCAGCACCACGCGCATCTCCTCATCGTCGAGCTGCGCGCGTTTTGCACGGCTCACCTTGATGATGCACCAGCCCAGACCGAGCAATCCCAAGAGGGACAGACCCGCGCCGCCCCAGACCATGAGATCGAAAATAGATGTGTTTGCGCTTTCCATGGGGCCAGAGCTACGCCAAACCGCCAAGGGGGGCAAGTCCCGCTTGCGGGCTGGGCGTGCAGCCTGTAGTCAAACCCGCCAGAGCCAGCCATTCCGTGAGGACTTCCCATGAGCGATACCAGCACCAATCCCGATGTCGTCGAATCCCAGGGCGATGCGACCTACCGGGTCACCGCCAATGAGCTGCGCCAGTTCGTCGAGCGGATCGAGCGTTTGGACGCCGAGAAGAAAGACCTTGCCGAACAGCAAAAAGAGGTGATGGCCGAAGCGAAATCGCGCGGCTACGACACCAAGGTGCTGCGCAAGGTGATCGCCCTGCGCAAGCGCGACAAGGACGACATTGCCGAAGAAGAAGCGGTGATGGAGATGTACAAGGAAGCCTTGGGCATGTGAGCGCCCTACCGCAGCGGACCTGAATTTTCCGCGCGGCCTTGAACGCCTGCGGCCCAACCCCATTTGCATCGGGCGTCTGCGCGGTCTCCGCGGCGCCCGATGGTCTGAGGCCAGTGAGATTTTTCCCGTGAACATTCTATTTGTCCTTGGTGGTCTGCTGGGGCTCGTGCTCGGTGGTGAGTATCTGGTGCGCGGCGCGGTGGCGCTGGCGCAGAGGGTTGGCTTGTCGCCCTTGGTGATCGGGCTGACGGTCGTGGGCTTTGGCACCTCGGCGCCTGAATTGGTGACCTCGGTTCAGGCGGCTTTGCTGGGTGCGCCGGACATCGCGCTTGGCAATGTCGTGGGATCGAACATCGCGAATATCCTGCTGATTCTCGGCCTTGCGGCGGTGATCGCCCCGGTGGCCATCTCTGGGCGTAGTTTCGCGCGGGACGGGACGGTCATGCTGGCGGCGAGCCTGCTGTGCCTCGGCGCCGTGCTGCTGGGGCAGGTGGATCGGCTTGCGGGGCGTGTCGCCCTCATGGGGCTGGCGGCCTATCTGATTTACACCTTTCGCAGCGACCGAAGCGCGGCGGAGGCGATGGAGCCGCTGCCGGATCAAGCGCCGTTTTGGCGGGCGCTCGTCTGGCTGCTTGGGGGGCTTTTGCTGACCATTCTTTCGGCGCGCTTTCTCGTTACCGGGGCCGTGGCGCTTGCGCAGGCCGTGGGGCTGTCGGAGGCGGTGATCGGGTTGACCATCGTGGCCGTGGGCACCTCCATGCCGGAATTGGTCACGTCCATCATCGCCGCACGGCGCGGGCAGAGCGATGTGGCATTGGGCAATGTCGTCGGCTCCAACATTTTCAACATCCTCGGCGTGCTGGGCATCACCGCGCTGATCCAGCCAGTGGGGGTGGCCGCGCAGATCGCCACGCTCGACATCTGGGTGATGCTGGGCGCCACCGTGGCCCTGATCGCCTGCGCCTTTGGCCGGCGGCTCTCACGCGGGCAGGGAGCGCTCTTTGCGCTGGCCTATGTGGCCTATGTCGCCGTGCTTTTGGTCTAGCCCGGCTATGGGTTGTCCGGCGGGGCTGGGGGCGAATTCTGCGGATGTGGCGCGAAGGGCCGCGGACCCCCTTGCGCAGGCGGTTCAACACCCATAGAAGGACACAAATTTTCGCCCGCGCCCCCGCCGCGCGGCCTTACCCTATGGAGCACACATGCAGGTCAACGAGACGCTGAACGAAGGTCTGAAACGCGGTTACAACATCACCGTCACCGCCGATGAGCTTGACGCCAAGGTCAACGAGAAGCTGGCCGAGGCGCAGCCCGAAGTCGAGATGAAGGGCTTCCGCAAGGGCAAGGTGCCGATGGCGCTGCTGAAAAAGCAGTTTGGCCAGCGGATCATGGGTGAAGCGATGCAGGAAAGCATCGACGGCGCCATGAACGAGCATTTCGAGAAGACCGGCGACCGCCCCGCGATGCAGCCCGAGGTCAAGATGACCAATGAGGACTGGAAAGAGGGTGACGACGTCGAAGTCTCCATGTCCTACGAAAAACTGCCTGAGATTCCCGAAGTTGATCTGAGCAAGATCGAACTGGAAAAGATGGTGGTCAAAGCTGACGATGCGGCTGTCGAAGAAGCGCTGGCAAGCCTTGCCGAAACCGCGCAGGACTTCAAAGCCCGCAAAGAGGGTGCCAAGGCGGAAGATGGCGATCAGGTTGTGATCGACTTCAAAGGCTCCGTCGACGGCGAAGAATTCGAAGGCGGTGCGGCGGAAGATTACCCGCTGGTGCTGGGCTCAAACTCCTTCATCCCCGGTTTCGAAGAGCAGCTGGTTGGCGTGAAGGCGGGCGAAGAGAAATCTGTCGTCGTCAACTTCCCCGAAGAGTATCAGGCCGCGCATCTGGCCGGTAAGGAAGCGACCTTCGCTTGCACCGTGAAAGAAGTGAAAGAGCCCGTCGCCGCTGAAGTGAACGACGAGATGGCCAAGAAATTTGGTGCCGAGGATCTCGAAGCGCTGAAAGGTCAGATCGCTGAGCGTCTGGAAGCGGAATATGCCGGTGCATCGCGTGCCGTGATGAAGCGTAACCTGCTGGACGCGCTCGACAAAGAGGTCAGCTTCGACCTGCCGCCGTCGCTGGTTGACGCCGAGGCCAAGCAGATCGCGCATCAGCTGTGGCACGAGGAAAACCCCGACGTTCAGGGCCATGACCACCCCGAGATCGAACCCACAGACGAGCACAAGACATTGGCCGAGCGCCGCGTCCGTCTGGGCCTGCTGCTGGCCGAGCTGGGCCAGAAAGCCGACGTTCAGGTGACCGACGCCGAGATGACCCAAGCGATCATGAACCAGGCGCGTCAGTACCCGGGTCAGGAGCGCCAGTTCTTTGAATTCGTGCAGCAGAACCAGCAGATGCAGCAGCAGATGCGCGCGCCGATCTTCGAGGACAAGGTTGTCGATCACGTGGTCGAACAGGCCAAAGTGACCGAGAAAGAAATCTCGAAAGAAGAGCTTCAGAAAGCTGTTGAAGAGCTGGAAGACGAGTAAGTCTTACCAGATCGGAATTTGGGGCAGGGGCGACGGGCAACCGTCGCCCCTGTTTCCTTTGGACCGCACGATAAGCGTGACCTTTGCCTGCCACGCTGGATGGGCTTGAAGGATTACCGAACCTACTGCCGACGGCCCGCCCGGGGGGCACCCCGGGTCCCCCCGGAGGGCGATTTTGCGAGGTCTCGGTTGAGCGCGGCGTTGGTGGAGGCGGCGCCTATCCGTCGAACTCAAACGCGGCAACGCCCCCCGAGGGAGGGCGCTGCCCTTTGTGGCAGTGTCAGACGCTGATACGTATCGGGGATGTCACAAAGTAATCCGGAACTGCGCGAAACCGTCTTCCGTGTCGCCTACCTGTTCCATCTCTACGCCGGTCACCTCATCGACGTAGTCCGCCGCCTTCGGCCCTGTTTCGAACAATACGCTCGTCCCCTCCAACGGCGCGAAACGCCAGTTGCCATCTGCGCGGGGGCTGATGGTGCCTTTCTCGACGATATAGCGCACGATGACATCGCGGTTGGTGTCTGGCCCCTCGAACACGATGGTATCGCCCATCGCACCGGGGAAGGCACCGCCGCCGCTGGCGCGGTAGTTGTTGGTGGCGATGATGAATTCGGCTTTAGGATCAAGGGGTTTGCCTTCGAACTCAAGGTTCACGATCCGGCTCGCCTCAGGGTTTGCCACGGTGCCCTTGGGGCCGAATTTGGAAGGCTGGCTAAGGTCGATCTGATAGCTCACCCCGTCGATCACGTCGAAATTATAGCTCGGGAACTCCGGGTTCAGCAGTGGTTGGTTGGCCTTGCCCGGGGTGATCTGGTTGAACATGCCAGCAGAGCGTTCGAGCCAATCCTTCACCTGCGCCCCGGTCACGCGCACCGCGCGGGCGGTGTTGGGGTAGAGGTAGAGGTCGGCAACATTCTTGATCGCCACATCGCCTTTGGGCACATCGGTATAATACTCCGACCCGCCACGGCCACCGGCCTTGAAGGGGGCGGCGGCAGAGAGGATCGGCAGCCCCTCATGCGCGGTGCCCTTCAGCATCTGTTCGATATACCAGCGCTGCGCGTTTGAGACGACCTGCACCGAAGGATCATCCGCCACCAGCGCGAAATAGCTGTGCAGATTGGCATCTGTCTTGCCCACGGCGCGGCGGACATAGGCCAGCGTCTCGTCATGGTCCTGCTGGACGGAGGCGAGCACCTCGGCATCGCTTTCCACCAGCGGCATCACTGAGCGGTCTTCGTTGCGCTGCGAAATGGCCCGGGCCTCGGCGCTGTGGCTGGCGATGCGCCAGCCGCTGCCGTCACGCTCAAGCATCAGGTCGATCAGGCCGAGGTGGCTGCCCCAGAATCCGCCCATGGTGGCGGGCTTGCCGTGGATCGTGCCCTCGCTAACGTCCACGCCCGGATAGTCCGCATAGCTGCCCGAGGGGAAGACGAGGTGGCTGTGCCCGGTCATGATGGCGTCGATCCCTTCCACAGCGGCGAGGGGGACAGAGGCGTTTTCCATCATATCCTCTTCCTTGGCCGCACCGATGCCCGAGTGGGACAGGGCAATGATGATGTCCGCGCCTGCCTCTTTCATCTGCGGCACCCATGCGCGGGCAGCCTCAAGGATATCGCGGGCCTGCACCTTGCCTTCGAGGTGGCGGCGGTCCCAACTCATGATCTGGGGCGGGACAAAGCCGATGATGCCGATCTTGATGGGATGCGTCTCGCCCGCGCCATCGGTCAGCATACGGTCCAGCAAGACATAGGGTTTGACCAGCGTCTGGTCGTCGCTTGGCTTGGCGCCGATCTTTTTGACGACATTGGCGCTGACCACGGGGAATTCGGCCCCGGCGAGGGATTTCATCAGAAAGTCGAGCCCGTAATTGAACTCGTGATTGCCCAGGGTCGAGGCGTCATAGCCAAGCGTGTTCATCGCTTGGATCACCGGATGCATATCGCCCTCTTTCATGCCGCGCTCATAGGCGATGTAATCGCCCATCGGATTGCCCTGCAAAAAGTCGCCATTGTCGAGCATCAGCGTATTGGTCGCCTCGGCGCGGATCGACTTGACGATGCTCGCGGTGCGGGCAAGGCCCACGGTGTCGACATCCTTGTCGGCGTAATAGTCGTAAGGAAAGACATGCACATGCAGGTCCGTCGTCTCCATCAACCGCAGATGGGCTTGATTGGCCGCGGCGCGCAGAGAGAAGGGGTGCAGGGCCAGCAATCCGGCAGTGCCGGCGAGGAAGTGACGGCGGTTGAGGCGGAGGGTCATGCGGCGTTCCTTCTGTCGTGGTCAACACCTACCTGAGGCGAAGCGAGAGGCCGCGCAAGCCCGAAAATTAATCACCCGTCCCGTAGGCCGGTTTCCACAAGCATGCCGCGGCGCTTGGCCTCGTAATAGTAACCGCGGGCGTACCATTTGATGGCGGTGCCATGGTCACCGTCCGACAGGAGCCACGCGCCGCGCAGGTATTTTAGCGCGTATTTCAGATTGGTATCGGCATCCAAAAGATCGGAAGGCTGGCCCTGAAATCCCATCGACCGCGCGGTGGCGGGCAAGATTTGCAGCAGCCCGTAATAGGGGCCGTTTCGGGCGCGGGGATTGTGTGTGCTTTCGCGGATGGCCAGACGGTGAACCAAGGGGCGCGGCAGCTCATAGAAGTCGGCCCAGTGGTTGATCTTGCGCCGCAGTTCGGGCGTTTCATTCGGGTGCAGCGGCAGGGCAGGGCGCTGCGGCGGCGCGGGAGAGACATCGGGCGCGGCACTGCACGCGGTGATCGTGCTGGCGGCGATGAACGAAAGGAACATGCGGCGTGTGGTCTGAGGCATGATGCACCGGAGGCTTGTTATATCCGGCGCGAAGATCACCCCATGGGAGCCATCGGGCAAGGGTGCAGGCGCAGGATACGCGGCCCCTTGCCCAAGCTTCGAGGCGTCAGGCGCGGCTTTCCGCCACGCTTAAACGTCGGCGACGATTTCGCCTTTCATTTCGCCGGTCATGCGGCTTTGATCTTCGCGCTTTACCGAACGGCGGACCTCGTCGATCTTGAGTTCGGCGGCGTCGCGCGTGGCCCTGTCGGGCCATTCGGTGATCACGGCACTGGTCCGCTCAGAGGTGCGGACCACGGTGATGCGGCTGGCGCCAAAACCCTTGAGGGCGGGCAGGCGCTTTTCTTCGATGGCGCGCAGGGCCAGGTCGTAATCCGCCCCGTCGGTGAGTTCCCAAGTGCTGATGGTGATGTAACGCATGTGTCATCCTCCATGCTGAATGGAGGTATCATAGCATAAATCGCGCTGTTTTTGCAGGGCTTTGCACCAGAGGCGCAGGCCGGGCGGTTCTCGCTCCGTCACAAAAGAAAACGCCGCGCGGAGGACCGCGCGGCGTTTCATGTCAGATCGGACAGGCCGGATCAGCTGTTGCTGTCGTCCTGTGCGTCGCCCTCGGGGGTGCGCACCACGTCCGAGTCGCCGTCTTCGTCAGCGGCGGAGCCGATGTCGTCGAAGAGTTCGGAGATCTCGAATTCAGCGGCGGCTTCCTCTTCGGCGGCCAGTTCCTGAATCGATTTGCCCGATGCCTGAAGCTCGGCCTCTTCGGGCGAACGTGCAACGTTCAGCTCGATCGTGGCGTCGACTTCGGGGTGCAGGATGATGCGCACGTCGTGCACGCCCAGTTCCTTGATCGGATTGCCCAGAACGACCTGTTTGCGGTCGATCGAGAAACCTTCGGCGGTCGCGGCTTCGGCGGCGTCACGGGTGGTGACGGAGCCGTAGAGCGCGCCGGCGTCGGAAGCGGAGCGAATCACGACGAACTGCTGACCGTTCAGCTTCTCGGCGAGTTTCTCGGCTTCTTTCTTGGTCTCGAGGTTCTGTGCTTCGAGCTGGGCTTTCTGGCCTTCAAAGGCTTCGACGTTGGCCTTGGAGGCCGACAGCGCCTTGCCCTGCGGCAGCAGGTAGTTGCGGGCATAGCCGGGCTTTACGTCCACGACTTCGCCCATCTGGCCCAGTTTGGCCACACGTTCCAGAAGGATAACTTGCATGTGCTCTCTCCTTACTTGACGGCGTAGGGCAGCAGGGCGAGGAAACGGGCGCGTTTGATGGCACGGGCCAGCTCGCGTTGTTTCTTGGCCGATACGGCGGTGATGCGGGAAGGAACGATCTTGCCACGCTCAGAAATGTAGCGTTGCAGCAGACGTGTGTCCTTGTAGTCGATCGCAGGTGCGTTGTCGCCCGAGAAGGGGCAGACTTTGCGACGGCGGAAAAATGGTTTTGCAGCCATGGTTTATGTCCTCTTCTTCAAGCTGGCGATCAACGGCGCTCGCGACGGTTGTCGCGTTCGTCGCGTTTCTGCATCTGCACGGAGGGCAGTTCTTTGTGCTCGTCGACCTTGATGGTCAGGACGCGCATCACGTCATCATGCAGGCGCATCAGGCGTTCCATTTCCTGCACGGCGGTCGCGGGTGCGTCCGAACGCAGGAAGGCATAGTGGCCCTTGCGGTTCTTGTTGATCTTGTAGGCCATCGTCTTGACGCCCCAGTACTCGCTGTCGACGAGCTTGCCGTCGTTGTCCGCGAGGACGGTGCCAAAGTGTTCGATGAGGCCTTCTGCTTGCGTGTTGGACAGGTCCTGACGCGCAATCATAACATGCTCATAAAGCGGCATGTGCACTCCTATTTGTATCAAGGCGCATTTCATAGGCGGGGCGGTCATCCTTGCTCCCCACCACGAGAGTCTGCGCGGTTCATATGCTGTGCAAGGAAGCGCCCGTATACACGGTTTCCCGGCCACGGCAACCCCTTGGTGGGGCCGCGCGGGCCGGGACGGGCTTGCCCTTGCGGCATGGGACGCGATACATCGGATGAAATCGCTAATAAGAGGCTGCAACCATGAGCATCGCATTCGTTTTCCCCGGGCAGGGCGCCCAGACCATCGGCATGGGCCGCGATCTGGCCGAAGCCTACCCCGAAGCCCGCGCCGTTTTCGACGAGGTCGATGCGGCCTTGGGCGAGAAGCTGTCGGAGCTGATCTGGGAGGGCGACATCGAGACGCTGACCCTGACCGAAAACGCCCAGCCCGCGCTGATGGCGACCTCGATGGCTGCCATGGCCGCGCTGAAGGCTGAGGGTGTGACCGTTGAGAAAGCCGCTTTCGTGGCCGGTCACAGCCTCGGCGAATATTCCGCGCTCTGTGCCGCAGGTGCCCTGTCACTGGCCGACACCGCGCGGCTGCTGCGTATTCGCGGCCGTGCGATGCAGGCCGCCGTGCCGGTAGGCGAGGGCGCCATGGCGGCGATTCTCGGCCTTGGCATTGAGGAGACCGAGAAACTGGCCGAAGCTGCTGCCGAGGGCGCGGTCTGTCAGGTCGCCAATGAAAACGACCCAAGCCAGAACGTTCTCTCGGGCGAGAAGGCCGCGGTCGAGCGCGCCGTCGCCATGGCGAAAGAGGCCGGGGCCAAGCGCGCGCTGCTGCTGCCCGTCTCCGCCCCTTTCCATTGCCCACTGATGGGGCCGGCTGCGGAAGAAATGGCGAAAGCACTGGGCGAGGTGACCTTCAACGACCCCGTCGTGCCGCTGGTGGCCAATGTCACCGCCGGGGCGGTTTCGGACGCCGCCCGCATCCGCGATCTGCTGGTCGAGCAGGTTACGGGCCGGGTGCGCTGGCGTTCCTCGGTCGAGTGGATGGCCGGACAGGGCGTGACCGAGGCTTGGGAGATCGGCGCGGGCAAGGCGCTTTCGGGCATGATCCGGCGCATCGACAAAAGTGTCGCCACCCGCAGCATCGGCACGCCGGATGAGGTAAAAGCCGCTTCTGACGCCTGAGGCATAGAATAAGCGGCATTTCCGCCGCATCGGGGCCTCGCGCCCTTTGAGAGAATAAAGGAAGAGACATGTTCGATCTTACAGGAAAGAATGCCCTGATCACCGGCGCTTCGGGCGGCATCGGCGCGGATATCGCGCGCAAGCTGCACGCCCAAGGCGCCGCCGTTGGCTTGTCGGGCACGCGGACCGAACCGCTTGAGGCGCTAAAGGCCGAGTTGGGCGAACGCGCCCATGTGCTGCCGTGTAACCTGAGTGATATGGAGGCCGTCGACGCGCTGCCGAAACAGGCGGCGGAGGCCATGGGCTCCGTCGATATTCTGGTGAACAACGCGGGCATCACCCGCGACAATCTTTTCATGCGCATGTCGGATGACGAGTGGAATTCGGTGCTGAACGTGAACCTCACCGCGACCTTCAAGCTCTGCAAAGGGGTGATGCGCGGCATGATGAAGGCGCGTTGGGGCCGGATCATCAATATCTCCAGCGTGGTGGGCGCCACAGGCAACCCCGGTCAGGCGAATTACGCGGCCTCGAAGGCGGGTGTCGTGGGCATGTCCAAGTCGCTGGCCTATGAGGTGGCAAGCCGCGGGATCACCGTGAACGCCGTGGCGCCGGGGTTCATCACCACCGCCATGACCGACAAGCTGACGGATGAGCAAAAGTCTGGAATCATGGGGCAAATTCCCGCAGGCCGCATGGGCGACCCGGATGAGATCGCCGCCGCCGTGGTCTATCTTTCCAGCGCCGAGGCCGCTTATGTGACAGGGACCACCTTGCATGTGAACGGCGGTATGGCCATGTTGTGACCCTGCGCCTCAATAGCGTTTGCCAAGCCCGGCGCATGTGCTAAAGGGGGCGCAGAATCGAAACGGAGGGTGCTTGATCACCCCCTGCGCCTTGTGCGAACAAGGAAATAGCCGCCCCTTTTGGGGCATCCTCCAAACGCTGATCATCGGCGGGCGGAAACCAAAAGGGGCCTTGAATGGCCCGAAGACATGAGGACTTATTATGAGCGACGTCGCAGACCGCGTGAAAAAGATCGTTGTAGAACACCTGAGCGTGGAAGAGGACAAAGTGACTGAGAATGCGTCGTTCATCGACGATCTCGGCGCAGACAGCCTCGACACCGTGGAACTGGTGATGGCGTTCGAAGAAGAGTTCGGCATCGAGATCCCCGATGACGCGGCTGAGAACATCCAGACCGTTGGCGATGCGGTCAAGTTCATCAAAGAAGCCTCCTAAGGCTTTGCCGGGCGACCGGCGGATTTGAGTTTTGAAAACGGCGTTGTTCCTAGCGGAATGACGCCGTTTTTATTTGTCTGAACGGGGTGGGCTTGTCCCTTGGAGACGGAGGCCGCATGTCTGCGCCAAGAAGTCTCAAGCGTGAAGGCAATTCACCCCATGTCCCGCACGATCCCGACCATCAACACCGCCAGACTGACCCTGCGCGCCATGCGCGCCGAGGACTTTCAGCGCTATGCCGAGATTTGGGCGATGCCCGATGTGGCGGACCGGATCCTCGACCAACCTCGGCCCAAGGGGCAGTCATGGGACGCTTTTCTGCGCAACGCGGGCCATTGGCAGATCACGGGATTTGGGCAGTGGGCGGTGCAGCTCCATTGCCAGCGCGAGATGTTGGGCCAGACCGGTTTCGTCTTTGGCACCCGCAATTTCGGTGAGGATTTCGACACTTACCCCGAAGCGCGGCTGGTCTTGGCCCCTCAGGCGCAGGACCAACGGCTGGGAGCCGAGGCCGCCCGCGCCGCGCATGAGTGGTTTGATCGGGTGATCACGGGCCGGACGGTCTGCGTGATCTCTGCGGGGAATGAGGCCGCTCTGCGGATCGCGGGGGCGCTTGGTTATCAGGCGCTGCGCGACGTGACAACGGCAGGCGGCGCGGTGCATCTGATGACCCGGCGCGGCCCGCCGGGCTGAGCCCCAATCGGGCGGCGGCCCCTGAGATCTGACCCATCGGCGTTTTTGCGCTTTGCCTGCGGACCCCCGCCGATATGCTTGTGCCTACAGGCTTTTGCAGGGTAAGAGGTTCGCCGAGACATTATCGGCAAGGGGCACTGAGATGCGCAGAGTTGTAGTAACGGGTTTGGGTTTGGTTACCCCGCTCGCGGACGGCGTGGAAGAAAGCTGGAAACGGATCCTCGATGGGCAATCCGGGGCCGGGCCGATCACCGGCTTTGACGCCAGCAAACTGGTGACCCAATACGCTTGCGAAGTCCCTTTGGGCGACGGCAGCGATGGCACCTTCGATGCCAATAAATACATGGAGCCGAAAGAGCAGCGCAAGGTCGATACCTTCATCCTTTTCGGCATGGCGGCCGCCCAGCAAGCGGTTGAGGATTCGGGCTGGATGCCGACCGAACAGGAAGATCAGGAGCGCACCGGCGTTCTGATTGGCTCGGGCATCGGGGGGTTGAACTCCATCGCCAATACCGCCGTGATGATGCACGAAAAAGGCCCGCGCCGGGTCAGCCCCTTCTTCGTGCCGGGTGCGCTGATCAACCTGATCTCGGGTCAGGTGTCGATCCGCTATGGTTTCAAAGGGCCGAACCACTCGGTCGTGACCGCCTGTTCGACCGGCGCGCATGCCATCGGCGATGCGGCGCGGCTGATCAAATACGGTGATGCGGATGTGATGATCGCGGGCGGTGCCGAGGCGGCGATTTGCGAGATCGGCATGGCGGGCTTCAACGCCTGCAAGGCGCTGTCGACCAAACGCGGCGATGATCCGCAAAAGGCGAGCCGCCCCTATGACGTGGACCGCGACGGTTTCGTCATGGGCGAGGGCGCGGGCATCGTGGTGCTGGAAGAGTATGAACACGCCAAGGCGCGCGGTGCCAAAATCTATGCCGAGGTCTTGGGCTATGGCCTTTCGGGCGATGCGCATCACATCACCGCCCCTTCCGAGGATGGCGAGGGCGGCGAACGCTCCATGCGGGCTGCGCTGAAGAACGCGGGGCTGGAGCCTGCGGATGTGGATTACATCAACGCGCATGGCACCTCGACCATGGCCGACACGATTGAATTGGGCGCGGTCGAGCGACTGATGGGCGATGCGGCGGGCAATGTGACCATGTCTTCGACCAAATCCGCCACCGGGCACCTTTTGGGCGCCGCGGGTGCGATCGAGGCGATCTTCTGCATGCTCGCGATCCGCGATCAGGTGGCACCGCCGACGATCAACCTCGACAATCCGGCGGTCGAGACCAAGATCGATCTTGCGCCGAACAAGAAGGTCGAGCGCAAGATCGACGTGGCGCTTAGCAACTCCTTTGGGTTCGGCGGCACCAACGCTTCGGTTCTGTTCGGGAAAGTCAGCTAAATGTGGCGTCATATCGCCTCTAACGCCGTGACGTTTCTGTTGGTCGGCCTGTTTCTGCTTGGGGGGATCATCCTCTGGGGCAAGTCGGCCTATGTCTCGGAAGGGCCGTTGGAGCAGGCGATCTGTGTGCAGGTCGAGCGCGGCTCGAACATGCGGCAGGTGAGCCAGAACCTTGAGGAACAGGGCGCGGTTTCCTCGCCCGCGATCTTTCGCATCGGCGCGGATTATGAGGAGAAGTCGAGCAGCCTGAAAGCGGGCAGCTTTCTGGTGCAGCCCGGCACCTCGATGCAGGGGATCGTGGATATTGTGACCCAAGGCGGGGCCAGCACCTGCGGCACCGAGGTTGTCTATCGCGTGGGTGTGAACCGGGTGAGCGTTCAGGTCCGTGAGTTGGACCCGGTCACCAGCCGTTTCGTCGAACGCGCAGAGTTCACGCCGGGTGAGGAAGAGGCCCCTGAGGCATATTCCGAAATCTCCAGCAAGAACGACACGCGGTTTCGTGTGGCATTGGCCGAAGGTGTGACCAGCTGGCAAGTTGTCGAAGCGCTCAAGCAGGTCGAGCAATTGACCGGCGAGGTTGAGGAGCTTCCGGCCGAGGGCAGCCTCGCGCCCGATAGCTATGAGGTGCGCCCGGGCGACGACCGCGCCGAGGTGATCGCACGAATGGCCGCAGCGCAAGAGGTGCTCTTGGCCGAAGCCTTTGAGGCGCGCGACCCCGATCTGCCGATCGAGACGCCCGAAGAACTGTTGATCCTTGCGTCGATCATCGAAAAGGAAACCGGTGTCGCCGCCGAACGTGAGCAGGTGGCGAGCGTTTTCGTGAACCGTTTGAACCAAGGGATGCGGCTTCAGACCGACCCCACGGTGATCTACGGGGTAACCGAGGGCAAGGGCGTGCTGGGCCGGGGGCTGCGGCGCTCGGAACTGCGGGCAGAGACGCCGTGGAACACCTATGTGATCGACGGTCTGCCGCCCACTCCCATCGCCAACCCGGGCCGGGCGAGCCTGATGGCGGCGGCGCAACCGGCGGAGACGGATTTCGTTTTCTTCGTGGCGGATGGCACCGGGGGGCACGCTTTTGCGGAAACCTTGGACGAGCATAACCGCAATGTCGCACGCTGGCGCGAGATCGAGGCGGAGCGCGGCGCGGAAGCGGCGGGCAATGCCTCAACGGGCGGAAACTGAGACATTAAAAACCCCGCTGGAGACAGCGGGGTTTTTATTGCCCGGGTACTTTGCCGAACGGCGCTGTAAGATCTTGTTAACACAGTTTTTCTTGACTTTGCGCGCGGTCTGACGTAGGACTTGTGGCACGCTAGAGAACATGGGCGAACGGCCCCGGGGGGACCCGGTGGTCGTTTTTTTGTGTCTGCTCGGTTGGGGATAACCAACAAGAGGTAAAGCGATGACGATCATTACCCCGGAGCAAGAGACGGAAGACAGCGCGGAAATCCTGCGCGGTCTCCAAGAAGCAATCGGCGCGTTGCGCCGGGAAATCGAAGGTCTGACGGAACAGGCCCGGTCCGGGGGGGAACTCAAGGAAACTGCGGTGTCTGGCAAAACGTCCAAAGTGGCGGGATTGCTGGCGCATTGCCTGAAAGCGGAGAACACGCTGAATGACTGTCGAAACCGACAAGCTGGAATCGCGCGCGGGGGCTATGCCCTCGACATGGACAAAGCGCGGGCTGACATCGGCTGCAAGCTGGATCGCCTGCGCCGATGCTCAGACCCAGGCGCAGTTTCTGAATGACCTCGGTGAGGGAGAGCTTCTGGCTCTCCCTTTTTTGTTCGAGTTCTGGGCGCTTGACCACCAATTGCCGCCCAAGGGCGATTGGCGGACATGGGTGATCATGGGCGGGCGCGGCGCGGGCAAGACGCGGGCCGGGGCGGAATGGGTGCGCAGCAAGGTTGAGGGGAGCCGACCGCTTGACCCCGGTGCGTGTAGTCGCGTGGCGCTGGTGGGCGAGACGATCGAGCAGGTGCGTGAGGTGATGATCTTTGGCGACAGCGGCATTCTGGCCTGTAGCCCGCCGGATCGGCGGCCCGATTGGGAGGCGACGCGCAAGCGGTTGGTCTGGCCGAATGGGGCGATTGCCACGGTGCATACGGCGCATGACCCTGAAGGGCTGCGCGGCCCGCAGTTTGATGCGGCTTGGTTGGATGAATTGGCGAAGTGGAAACGCGGGCAGGAGGCTTGGGACCAGTTGCAGTTTGCGCTGCGCTTGGGGGAGCAGCCTCGGGTCTGTGTCACCACGACGCCGCGCAATGTGGATGTGTTGAAAGCGCTTTTGGCCGCGCCTTCGACGGTGACGACCCATGCGCCGACAGAGGCGAATGCGGCCAATCTGGCGGGATCGTTTCTTGAGGAAGTACGGGCGCGTTACCGCGGAACGCGGTTGGGGCGGCAGGAGTTGGATGGCGTGCTCTTGGCGGACGCAGAGGGGGCGCTCTGGACCTCGGGCTTGTTGGAAGCGGGGCGCCTGCGAGAGGCACCGGAGTTGGACCGCATTGTGGTGGGCCTCGACCCGGCGACGACCAGCGGGGCGGGGTCGGATGAGTGCGGCATCCTGGTGGTGGGCGCACAGACCAAGGGGCCGCCGCAGGATTGGCGGGCGGTGGTGCTCGCTGATTGCACGGTGCAGGGGGCCACGCCCAATGGCTGGGCGCAGGCGGCGATTGCGGCGATGACGCGCTATGGGGCGGATCGCTTGGTGGCCGAGGTCAATCAGGGTGGGCAGTTGGTCGGCGAGGTCTTGCGACAGGTCGATCCGCTGGTCTCGCTCAAGACCGTGCATGCGGCGCGGGGCAAGGTGGCGCGGGCAGAGCCAGTGGCCGCGCTTTATGAGCAGGGCCGGGTGAGCCATTTGCCGGGGCTCGATGCGCTGGAGGACCAGATGTGTCTGATGACGGCGCGGGGGTACGAGGGCAAGGGCAGCCCGGACCGCGTCGATGCGTTGGTTTGGGCGCTGCATGAGCTGATGATCGAACCTGCTGCGCAGTGGCGCAGCCCGGGGGTGCGAAGCCTGTGAGCGGGCCGTTGCGCGGGGCAGCGCACGGTGGGTTTCTCCAGCGTTAAGAGATTTCAGGGACAGTCTGACAACGCCGGGCAATGCGGGGCAGGTCTTCGCCGCCGGGGCCGGGCAGAATGAGGAGCGACGACATGGTATTCGATTTTCTACGGCGGGGCGCGGCGGGTGAGACAGCGGAGCGCAAGGCATCTGCCACGGGGCCGGTCGTCGCCTATCAGACCTCGGGTCGTGTCGCCTGGAGCCCGCGCGATAGCGTAAGCCTGACGCGCGCCGGGTTCTGCGGCAATCCGGTGGGGTTCCGCTCGGTCAAGCTGATTGCCGAGGCTGCGGCGGCGCTGCCGCTGGTCGTGCAGGACAGCGCACGGCGCTATGACGAACACCCGCTGATCGAGCTGATGCGCCGCCCGAATGCGGGTCAAGGCCGGGCGGAAATGCTTGAGGCGCTGTATGGGCAGATGCTTTTGAGCGGCGATGGCTATGTCGAAGCCGTGGGCGGTGAGAGCGGTTTGCCGGTAGAACTGCATGTGCTGCGCTCGGACCGGATGAGCGTGGTGCCGGGGGCGGATGGCTGGCCTGTCGCCTATGAGTATGCGGTGGGCGGGCGCAAGCACCGTTTTGATGCGAGCGGTGCGGCGACGCCGGTTTGTCATATCCGCAACTTTCACCCGCAGGACGATCACTATGGGTTCAGCCCCATGCAGGCGGCGGCCATGGCGATGGATGTGCATAACGCGGCGAGCCGGTGGTCGAAAGCGCTGTTGGACAATGCCGCGCGGCCCTCGGGCGCGATCGTCTATCGCGGGGCCGAGGGGCAGGGCAAGCTGAGCGAGGACCAGTATGACCGGCTGGTGAGTGAGATGGAGAGCCATCATCAGGGCGCGCGCAATGCCGGGCGGCCGATGCTGCTGGAGGGCGGGCTTGATTGGAAGCCGATGGGCTTTTCGCCCTCGGACATGGAGTTTCAAAAGACCAAGGAGAGTGCGGCGCGGGAGATCGCGCTGGCCTTTGGTCTGCCGCCGATGCTGATCGGCGTGCAGGGCGATGCGACCTACGCGAATTATCAAGAGGCGCATCGGGCGTTCTATCGGCTGACGGTGCTGCCCTTGGCGACACGGGTGACGGCAGCATTGTCGGAGTGGCTGAGCGGGTATCTGGGGGCGGCGGTGATGGTGAAGCCGGACCTCGACCAAGTGCCTGCATTGGCGGCGGAGCGCGATGCGCAATGGGCGCGGGTCTCTGCAGCGGCGTTTCTGAGCGATGCCGAGAAGCGCAGCCTGTTGGGGCTTCCGGCGGTGGCCGATGATGCCTGAGCTGCGTGAGATCGAGCGTTTCGAATGCGCGCCGGGGTTGCGGCTTCAGGCGCATGAGACGCTCAGCGCGGTGCACCGCGAGAACATGCAAAAGCGGCTCGACCGGATCGAGCAGATGATGGAGCGCTTGGAGCGGCGGCTGTGGCTTACGGTCTACGGCGTGGTGGCGGTGATCTTGGCGCAGGCGATGCAATCCTTTTTGGCGGTGGCGCCGTAGTGGGCTGAACGAGGGAAAAACGATGACTTATCAATTGGATGCCTCTGGCAGCTGGCCGGAGAACGGGGAAGCTGTGCCTGTGGGAAGCGGGTTGGAGCATAAATTTGCCCGTTTCGGCAGCGTGACGCCCGTGGAGGATGGGCTGGAGATCAGCGGCTATGCCAGCCTCTTTGGCGCGGTTGATCAGGGCGGCGATGTGGTCGAGGCGGGGGCCTATGCCGCGAGCCTTGCGGCGGTCGCAAAGGCGGGCCGCAGCGTCAAGATGCTGTGGCAGCATGACCCGGCCCAGCCCATCGGCGTTTGGGACGAGGTGCGCGAGGATGGCCGGGGTCTTTGGGTCAAGGGGCGTATCCTCAGCACTGTGGCCAAGGGTCGAGAAGCGGCGGCGCTGATTGAGGCGGGGGCCATCGACGGGCTCAGCATCGGCTACCGGACCGTTAAGGCGGGCAAGACCACCAAGGGGCAGCGGCTGCTCTCGGAGCTGGAGCTTTGGGAGGTGTCTTTGGTGACCTTCCCGATGCTGCCGTCAGCGCGGGTCGCGGCCAAGGGAGAGTTCAGGGCCGTGGGCCATGTTCTGCGCGAGATGGCGGCGGCCTTTGATGCCGCGCGGGCCGAAATGGCGCGGGCTGTGCCTGAGTTTGACTGAGCAAGATCAGAGGGAAAGCGATGACCAAGAGTGAGATGAGCACAAAGGCGGGCGCAGACCTGTCCCCGGCAGAGGAAGTGCGGCAGGCCGTGAGCGGTTTTGTCAGTGACTTCAACGGCTTTCGGGCCGAGATCAATACGAAACTTCAACAATCAGAAGAGCGAATTGCCATGATGGACCGCAAGATGACCCTGCCTGCCCGCAGCCCTTTGGGGGGCGCGATCGATCACGATGCGCCGCATAAGAAAGCCTTTAACGCCTATCTGCGCAACGGCGACGACGACGGGCTGCGCGGGCTGGAACTGGACGGCAAATCGATGTCGACGGCGGTCAATTCGGATGGTGGCTATCTGGTGGATCCCCAGACGGCAGACCGGGTGCAATCTGTGCTGAACGCAGGCGCGTCGATCCGCGCGATTGCCTCGGTGGTGCAGGTGGAGGCCACGTCTTATGACGTACTGGTCGACCACGCCGATGTGGGCGCTGGTTGGGCGACCGAGAGCGGCGCGCAGGCCGAGACGGACACGCCCCAGATCGACCGGATCACTGTGCCGCTGCATGAGCTGAGCGCGCTGCCTAAGGCGAGCCAGCGTCTGCTGGATGACAGCGCCTTTGATATCGAAGGCTGGCTGGCGGGGCGTATCGCCGACAAATTCGCACGGGCCGAGGCCGCGGCCTTTGTCAGCGGTGACGGGATCGACAAGCCCACCGGTTTTTTGACCCATCCGGCGGTCGATAACGACGTCTGGAGCTGGGGCAATCTGGGTTATGTTCCCAGCGGCACCAATGCCAACCCCGAGGCCGATGCGATTATCGAATTGGTGTACGCCCTTGGCGCGGCCTACCGCAAGAACGCGGTCTTCGTGATGAACTCCAAGACCACGGCCAAGGTGCGCAAATTGAAGGACACCGACGGGCGGTTCCTGTGGTCGGACGGTCTGGCGGCGGGGGAGCCTGCGCGGCTCATGGGCTATCCGGTGCTGGTGGCCGAGGACATGCCCGATCCGGCGACCGATGCGATCGCCATCGCCTTTGGCGACTTCTCGGCAGGCTACACCGTGGCCGAGCGCCCCGATCTGCGGATCCTGCGCGATCCGTTCAGTGCCAAGCCGCATGTGCTTTTCTATGCCACCAAACGTGTCGGCGGCGACGTGAGCGATTTCGCGGGAATCAAGCTGATGAAATTCGGCCTGGCGTAAGCTGGTGCCGAAGCCGGGGCCGGGGCAACTTGGCCCCGGTCCGGACGTGCGCCTGCAAGGTTGCGTTGTCTAGCTGCTCCCCTCCGACCGAGCAATGCAACCGGTGCGCGTCCGGGATTAACCGCATGGCCCCAAGGGGCGCGGGAGCGATTTTTGGAGACGTTCGATGATGTTGATCGAAGAGACAAATGTGCCGGATGCGGTCTTGCCGGTTGAGGCCTTCAGAATGCATCTGCGCCTTGGCACCGGCTTTGCGCAGGACGGCCTTCAAGACCCGGTGTTGCGCAGTTTCCTGCGCGCGGCGATGGCGGCGGTGGAGGCGCGGACGGGCAAGGTGCTTATCGTTCGGCGTTTTGCCCTGTCGCTGACCTTCTGGCGCGATGCGGCGGCGCAGGTCTTGCCCGTGGCCCCGGTGCAAGAGATCGCGCGGGTGGCGCTGGTGGCGCGAGACGGGGTGGAAACGTCGGTGAACCCCGAGCGCTACTGGCTGGAGCGCGATGCCCAAGCGCCGCGTTTGCGCGCTAGCACCGCGGCCCTGCCGCGCATCCCGAGCGCCGGAGCCGCTCTGATCAATTTCGACGCGGGCATGGCCGCCGATTGGAGTGGATTGCCCGATGATCTGGCCCAAGCGGTGATGCTGCTGGCGGCGCATTACTATGAATACCGCGACGATACGGCGCTTGGCGAAGGGTGCATGCCCTTTGGCGTCAGCAGCCTGATCGAACGCCACCGCCGGGTGCGCCTCGGCTTTGGGGGAACGGCATGAGCCGCCCGCAGTTGAACCGGCCCCTTATATTGGAAGCGCCGCAGCGCGTGAGCGATGGCGCGGGGGGGCATCGCGAAGTCTGGCAGCCCTTGGGCACCCTCTGGGCCGAGCTGCGCGCGCGCACGGGGCGGGAGACCGCGCAGGGCGGTGTGGCCGTCAGCCGGATGGGGGTCAAGATCACAGTGCGTGCGGCGCCGGAGGGCACCCCGCAGCGACCGACCCCCGCGCAGCGGTTTCGCGAGGGCACGCGGGTTTTCGTGATCCGGGCCGTGGCCGAGAGCGATGCGGGCGGGCGGTATCTGATCTGCTTTGCCGATGAGGAGGTGGCGGTATGACCTACGCGCTTTCAGAGGCGTTGCAGGCGGCGGTTTATGATCTGTTGCAGGGTGACCCAGGGCTCACCGCGCTGATCGGTGACGCGGTCTTTGACGCGGTGCCGGGGGGGAGCTTGCCCGAGACCTACGTTCTGCTTGGGCAGGAGATGGCGAAGGATGCGTCAGACCCCGAGGGCGCGGGCGCGGAGCATCGCCTGACCCTGTCTGTCGTCACCAGCGCGCCGGGGTTCAGCACGGCCAAGGGCTGCGCGGCGGTGATCTCGGACCTGTTGCATGGGGCGGAGCCGGCGCTCGGCCGGGGGCGTGTGGTGGATATGGCTTTTCTCAAAGCGACGGCGCGGCGGATCGACGGGGCCTCGGCCCGGCGGATCGACTTGCAATTCCGCGCCCGGGTCGCGGACGCATAAGACTTCAGATTTCAGATTGGTGCGAGAAGACAGTGATGGCAGTTCAAGCGGGCAAAGACCTATTGGTCAAAGTGGATATGACCAGCGATGGGCAGTTCGAGACGATCGCCGGGCTCAGGGCCAAACGGGTGAGTTTCAACGCCGAAACGGTGGATGTGACCTCGCTCGATTCAAGCGGCGGTTGGCGGGAGTTGCTGGCGGGTGCGGGTGTCCGCTCAGCCGCGATCAGCGGGTCGGGAGTATTTCGCGATGCGGGCACGGACGAACGGGCACGGCAGTTGTTCTTCAACGGGCTGACGCCGGATTTTCAGGTAATCATTCCGGATTTCGGCGTGGTGCAGGGGCCGTTTCAGGTCTCTGCTCTGGAATACGCGGGTTCGCTGAATGGGGAGGCCACCTTTGAGCTTAGCCTGCAATCGGCGGGGGAGCTGATCTTTACCCCCGATGTGGTGGTGTGAGCATGACCAACCCGTGGCGCGGCGAGGTGAGCCTCGTGATCGATGGCAAGCGGCATGAGGCGCGGCTGACCCTTGGGGCTTTGGCCGAGTTAGAGGCGGCGTTGCTGTCCGACAGCCTTGTCGCGCTGGTCGAGCGGTTTGAAAACAACATGGTGTGATTGCGGCGGTCGCTCTCCAGTGGCGAACGAGGTCCGGTATGTTGGCCTCATGGATATAAGCCGTGA
>NZ_JBIFFJ010000039.1:0-18786 GCF_043556915.1 Sulfitobacter sp. 1A15299
CATTCAAACCTCCCTTTTGGAAGGTTGAATCAAACCTCAGGTGATTTGAAAATCCTCAATGTCCACAGGCCCTAATAGCCTTGTAGCATAAGCTTTTGCTTAATTTGTTGTACAGCAACTATCAAGCTTGCAACACATAGCGCAAACTCAGACAATAATATAGCTAACGCAAACCCGGATAGTCCGTGGCTTACGGAGAGCGGGTAAAATATAATCAGGAATATCACAACACCACCAGCTGCGAGTATTGTAGCATGTATCATCCTGTTGAGCGTGACCAAAGTCTGAATAATCGTCATATTGTTAACGCCCACGAAAATTGGCAGTGCAGCTAGAATTGTAAGGCAACTCATAAATCCCGAATTCGTGACGCTAAAAAAGAAATTAGAAATTTGTTCACCAAACAACAATACCCCTATATAGAGAAATAGATTCAGGCCGAAAATGCTGAATCCAAACAAGGTAAGGTTGTGCTTAAAGACCCATATAGAGTTTACTGCAATTTTACTCATTCTTGGATAAAGAGCGTTGGTGATAGGCGATCCGACAGCAAGAATCGCATTTTTGACGCGGTCAGCAATTGCATATATAGCCGCCGCCTCCGACCCTAACGCGATTGCCGCTATAAATGTTGCCGACGAAAAGAAAATCTCTCTTATTCCTCGAACGAAAAACATTAACCATTCTGAATTTAACAATCTTATCGTTTCAACCTTAGACGCCTGTCTAGGGCTGACATAATTGCTTCGTGCAAGCCAAAGGAATGAAAAGACACCTGTGATCAAAGCGGGGAGCGATAATATAAAAATTGCAATATAGTCATCACCTGGATCACGAACTAGAATGTAGGCTAGAGGAATCGTTGCAAGCCGTGCCGGAACATTGATCTTTGCCAATAGGCTCATTTTCTCAAGTCCGGAGAAAAACCAATTCGTCGATAATATACTTCCGAAGACAAAAATTAAATATGCAAAAAAATACTTTAAAAGTATTAATTCAGTGATCATCGACAGAAACGTTGTTATTGCGATTAGCACGACAAAAAGAATCAACAGCTGCCCAAGCCAGGCGTTGATCAGATATTTTTTTCTAGTCGTAGCGCAGTCAGTTTGCGCGATTAAACGCGTTCCAGTCCAGCTATAACCAAAGTTCACAATAATTACGGCTACATTTGCAAGAGAATGAGCTGCCATTACCGACCCGAAGGTCTTTGTAGTTAAGCTCTCAATAAATATTGGCGTGACGATCAGTGGAGCAAATATAGAAAGAAACTGGATAGACGCAAATCCTGTTGCATTCCGCAGAAAACTTCCCTCAGCACGAAGGAGGCGAATGTTTTTTCGAATCGACATACAATTAGTTCTCAATGCATTGAGATGACAGCGTACGCAGCGGCACTGATGCACAGGAAGTTTTCTTCATTACCGGATCAGCCTAGTAATGGAATTGAACATTACTAATGCTACTGAGAAAATCCTTCCATAGCTCATTACATCGCGAAACATTAAGTAGTTATATTTCAGATTAGTTAATCTTCCAGATGACAAACTTCCCGCAGTCTTACTGTATGCTCCTAGCGCCTCCGGAACAACAACGCATTTCAGACCTCTATTTTGTCGGAATATGGTCAACCAAAATCCATAGTCTTGTCGCCGTCTAATCGTTGGCATCTGACCTGCTGAGTCCAAAGACGATCTGAAAACCGTCATGCTCGTGGGAAGCCAGTTAGCAAGGTGGAGCGTGAAATAGTTAATAACTCTTAATGGTTTCCTAATTCCGATATTTTCTTGGTTCCTGACAACATCGTAATAGCTAGTAACAATATCCGCTCCTAGTTCAGTTATCACATCAACCTGTTTTTGTAGTTTTTTTTCATACCACCAATCATCGGCATCAAGAAACGCTATATAGCCTCCCCTCGCCCTATTGATTAAAAATGTACGCGAGTATCCTGCGCCCTCGTTTTCTGTTCCGGAAAATACCTTCAAACATCCAATGTCTTCTTCTAGTCTTCTAAGCACTTGAAGTGTACCATCCGATGAGCAGTCATCGTATGCTAAAATTTCGTACGGCATGTAGGAATTATTCATGACCGAACATATTGCTCTATCCACTGTGTCTTCGCAATTATAACAGGGTATTAGCACAGAAATCTTTGGGGGTTCAGATTTTCGCTGGGTTTTCATTTACCTTTTACCTTTTCTCTGAACTTCGATTATAAATACTACGTAAATTTCCAGTTTGTGCACGTCCTTCAGTTTGGCCAGGACAGCATTACCAAAGCGGCCAGCGTGGGTCCGCGAAGCTCAGTAAGTCAGTTGCAGCCAGTTAAGATTCAGCGCCGGCAGCCGCGATAGCTTTCAGCACAGGTTGCATGCCACCGGAGCGGTAAACCCGCACAATTGTTGTAAACAGAGGGTATGAGCATCAGCCTGCTTAGACTATGTGCTAACAGTCCGTTTCCAGTAGGCTTCGCCGAACGCATTGTAGAGACTATCAATCTCTAATCCCAGGTGCTCAAATTGTTACCACCAGAATCGAACACGAAAATCATCAGCTGCCTGGTTATTCCTTTGCCGGGCATTTCAATCGAAATTGTGTCTAAGCCGCATGTTGACCTCGAGGAGTTTCGCCCTGATGTTCATTTCCGCGGAATATAGCCGTCTAGAGCGGATTGAGAACCTTTCCTTGATGCTTTGCGTCGTATCCAAACTTAGGACGCCGAGACCATTCGAATGACGAAAAACCAGATTATTATCTGGGAAAGATTCACTTATTTCGGACCAGAATTTTTTTACTCCAAAACCAGGTTTTGTGACCATTACGTCGTGAAATAGAATTATACCATTGTCTTTCATTTTCGGAAGCCAAGTTTCATAGTCGTTGCGCACTGCCTCATAAGAATGAAACCCGTCAATGTGCAAGATATCTACGCTTTTGGCGTCAAAAGACGATGCAGCGTCGTCAAACCGCTTTCGAAGAAGTGTAGAAAATTTGGAGAATTCTCTGTTTTTCTCCGTCACATAATTAAAGACTTGCTCATCGTAAATCCCGGCATGTGCTTCGCCTTGCCATGTATCCACGGCGAAACAAAGTGTGTCAGTAGAATTTGCTTTCACGCTATCGCAGAAGGAAAAGTAGCTTCCACCCCAATGCGTACCCAACTCAACCAGAATATCTGGTTTTTCTCTTGCTACGAGAGAAAAAGCAAACGGTATATGCCCGAACCAAGCGGATCGTCTAGTAGTAAAATTGACGTGATGAGGTTTGTACACTTTTGAGCCTTTAATTTTTCAGTTGGTCGCAGAGCTGCTTTAAAATTTCTCAACTCGCTAGATGATCACATGGGTCCGCGCCGCTCAACGCTTTGTGGTTCCTAAGGTGACCGTAAAGCCTTTGCTGCCAATGTCTAACACTTGAGAAACCTTGGCGGCTATTTTTGTGCCGGGGCCGCGGGCGGGTGTCGTGGACAAGCCGTGCTATTGTTATTCAGTGAAAAACACTTCCCGGCTCGGATCGGGATGAACAAACTCCACGTTAACTGTTCTTCTAAGGGCCTCTAGGAGTGAAAAAGGTCTGGTAAATCCATCTAATTCTTCCGCTCGGCTTTCGAATACTGTTGTAGCACAGAATTTTCTTACCCTTATCGAGGAAACGGGTAGATTTTTCCCAGTAATCCTCGCGACGCCATCTGCCAGATGGCCGAGGAGGAGGCCGAACCAATAAGGAAGGCGAGGACCAACCCGCGGTTTTCCTGAAAGCTGACCGCGAACTTGGGAGATGAGGGTATTCATATCCAGATCTGGCTTATCGATATAATTATAGAGTTGGTAACCTGCCCCATTTTCGACAGCAGCCTCGAGGAAAGCTGCTAAGTTGCCGACATAGGCCATAGATTTCCGGTTCTGACCGTCACCAACCATCAAAAAGCGCCCGGACGCAACTTGTCTGAGCAAGTTATAAACGTTTCCGCGATTGCCCTCGCCGAAAACCACAGTCGGGCGCACAATGATAAGATCTCTGTATGCCGCGCCCTTATGATACCAGTCTCTAAGCAATTCCTCGCCTTCGAACTTCGACTTTCCGTAATCATTGAACGGGTTGATATCACCATCTTCACGGGTATCAGCTGCCGCAAAACCATAAACGGCGACTGTGCTGGTAAAAATGATACTCTTAATGCCTTTTTCTGAAGCTACCTGGCAGACATTCCTCGTTCCATCGACATTTGTCGTATAGTACTCGCTTTTGTCGCGAACATCGTCTCGGTGTACCGCCGCTAGGTTGATAATTGCATCGCCCGTGACCGCGTCGCGCAGAACATCAAGATCGCGGATATCAGCGACTTTTGTCTTGTCAGGGAAACGTCCACTCTTTCGCAGGTCAATAATCTCGAACGCTATCTGCCGTTCCGCCAAGTTCTGACAGAGTCTCGTTCCAATAAAGCCAGATCCACCGATTACTGTAATCATTTCATGACCCCATTATGACTTCAAATTAGAGATGTTGGATTTTTCGTTTATCGCTTTGGCCAAGCCGATGTCGGATGTATATTAGTGATCTACGTCCCGGGTTTTGTCCATTCAATCGGAGAGCTGCGTCCTATCGATAAACGCAATGCTTCACCCCAATGACGACGCCGTTTGTCGTCGCGAAGATCTCAAAGGCGATGCGTGCCAGAGGTTTTTTGGCTAAAAGCGGATTGAGAATCGCGTCAGAGGTCCGCGTGCCTCCCGATTTAGATGCGGATGTAAAAACAAAGTTGCTGCAAGCACACTTAACGTTCTTTCTTTTTAATCAGTAGCGGTAATGCTCCGGTTTGAACGGTCCATCGGGGGATACGCCGATGTAGGCGGCCTGCTCAGGGTCCAACTTCGATAGTTTTACGCCGATGCGATCCAAATGCAGCCGGGCGACCTTCTCGTCCAAATGCTTGGGCAGGATGTAGACGTCATTGCCGTATTTGTCGGTGTTTTCCCACAGCTCAATCTGCGCCAGCACCTGATTGGTGAAAGATGCAGACATCACGAAGGAGGGGTGGCCAGTGGCGTTGCCAAGGTTCAGCAAACGGCCTTCAGACAGCAGGATCAAGCGGTTGCCCGAGGGCATCTCGATCATATCCACTTGCTCTTTGATGTTGGTCCACTTGTGGTTCTTTAGGCTGGCGACTTGGATTTCATTGTCGAAGTGGCCGATGTTGCCGACAATCGCCATATCCTTCATCTCCCGCATATGCTCGATGCGGATCACATCTTTGTTGCCGGTGGTGGTGATAAAGATGTCCGCAGAAGATACCACGTCTTCCAGCAGCACAACTTCAAACCCGTCCATCGCGGCCTGCAGCGCGCAGATCGGATCGACTTCGGTGACCTTCACGCGGGCGCCTGCACCGCGCAAGGAAGCCGCCGAGCCTTTGCCAACATCGCCATAGCCCATCACAACGGCGACCTTACCGGCCATCATCGTATCGGTGGCGCGCCGGATGCCGTCCACGAGGCTTTCTTTGCAGCCATATTTGTTGTCGAACTTAGACTTGGTGACAGAGTCGTTCACGTTGATCGCGGGGAAGGGCAGTTGGCCCTGTTTCACCAGATCATAGAGGCGGTGCACACCGGTGGTGGTCTCTTCGGAGACGCCTTTGATCTGCTCGCGCATCTTAGTGAACCAACCGGGGCTTTCGGCCATGCGCTTTTTGATTTGCGCGAAAATCGCCTCTTCCTCTTCCGAGGTCGGCACGGCGATCAGCTTGTCTTCGCCGTTTTCGACCCGCGCACCAAGCAAGATGTAAAGCGTCGCATCGCCGCCATCGTCGAGGATCAGGTTCGGGCCGTCTGGGAACATGAAAGATTTATCGAGGTAGTCCCAGTGTTCAACCAGCGACTGACCCTTGATCGCGAAGACCGGAACGCCAGCTTCGGCAATCGCAGCAGCAGCGTGGTCTTGGGTCGAGAAGATGTTGCAGGACGCCCAGCGTACATCCGCGCCAAGCGCGACCAGCGTTTCAATCAGAACGGCGGTCTGGATGGTCATGTGCAACGAACCGACAATCCGCGAACCCTTGAGGGGTTTGCTCTTGCCGTATTCTTCACGCAGGGCCATCAGGCCCGGCATTTCGGTCTCGGCAATGTCCAGTTCCTTGCGGCCATAGGCGGCGAGGTTGATATCTTTAACAATATAGTCTTGGGTCAAGATGGTTACCTATTTTTTAACAGAAAAGCTGTTTTGGCTGCCAGCCAAACATGCGTGGCTTTCGTATCTGGGAACATTCGCCAAATGAGAGCTACTTGAAGCCTTACGCGTGGTGTCGAAAGAACCCTAGGGGTGGCATGGAAGTCTTAGAAGAAGCCTATCGCGCATCCCGCAGGGCATCAGCTTTGTCGGTCTTTTCCCAAGTAAAGTCAGGGAGATCGCGACCAAAATGTCCATACGCAGCCGTTTGCTGGTAGATCGGCCGCTTCAGATCCAACATTTCAATTAGCCCGCCTGGAGTTAAGTCGAAATGGTTTCGCACAAGCTGAGAAATTTCGGTATCTGCTAGTTTTCCTGTCCCAAACGTGTTGATGGAAATTGAGGTGGGTTCACTTACCCCAATCGCATAAGAGACCTGAATTTCACAACGTTCTGCTAATCCTGCCGCTACGATGTTTTTAGCGACATAGCGGCCGGCGTAGGCAGCTGAGCGGTCTACTTTTGAAGGGTCTTTGCCAGAGAATGCGCCACCACCATGGCGCGCCGTGCCACCATAGGTGTCCACAATGATCTTGCGGCCGGTAAGGCCGCAGTCCCCGACCGGCCCACCAATAACAAAGTTGCCTGTGGGATTGATATGGAACTGCGTATTTTCGGTTAGCCATTCACTTGGAAGAACCGGCTTGATAATTTTTTCCATTACCGCTTCACGCAGGTCGCTTAAGCTGATCGATGGATCATGCTGTGTAGACAATACGACTGCGTCGATGCCGACGGGTTTGTCACCTTGGTATCGCAGGGTCAGCTGGCTTTTGGCATCAGGACGCAACCAAGCCAATTGGCCATTTTTCCTTACCTTGGCTTGCTGCTCTACCAATCTGTGCGCGTAGAAGATCGGCGCAGGCATAAGCGCTTCTGTTTCGTTGCTGGCATACCCGAACATTAAACCTTGGTCACCAGCACCTAGGGCCTTACCGTCAGCCTCATCAACACCCATCGCAATATCTGATGACTGCTTGCCTATAGCGTTAATTACAGCACAAGAAGCGCCATCGAAGCCTACATCGCTACTATCGTAGCCAATATCTAAGATCACTTCTCGAATGAGGTCTTCCAGATCAATATAAGTAGACGTTCGAACTTCCCCTGCCACGATGGCCATGCCCGTTTTAACCATAGTTTCTACAGCGATACGGGATTCTGGATCATCTTTAAGCATCGCATCGACAATCGCATCAGAGATTTGGTCAGCCAATTTATCTGGGTGACCTTCAGAGACGGACTCTGACGTAAATACACTGTAGTTGGACATTCGTTTCCCTTGTAGAACTCTTAAATGCTTAGCATTGGCATAGCCAACTGCGGACCCGGTCGCGGTGTTAACCGAAATTCCCCGCCCCGATGGGGCCCAAATCCCTAATAACGCAAACTATCGGACGTCTTCCGGAGTCCCCTGCCCGATCACCTCAGAGTTAATCTCCTGCTGCAGCGCCTCGATCTCTGCAACCAATGCCTCATGCTCAGCCATGCGCCGCTTCAAAAACGCCTTCGTCAGTTTCGCCTTGGTTAAAACGCCGCGCGGGGTCAGAACATATGTATAGCGCAGTTTTTTCCCAGACGCTCGGAAGTTTCCAACCTTCACTTGGCCCTTTTCGATCAAACCTTTCAGGCAATAGTTCACCACCCCAAGGCTAATGCCCAGAGATTTGGCCAAATCTCGCTGCGAGAGCTTCGGATCAGCTTCAAGCTCCCGCATCACGCGGAACCGGATATCTTCACTAACTGGTTTCGCCACAGCTCTCTACAGACATAGCTACCGCACCAGAGGTCGCTGAGGCAGCCTCCGAGGTTGAACGTCACTGCGTTCACGAATGAACACCTAACCCCGATGGCGAGCCATCGAAAGATAGAATCTACATTTACCGCAAATTTATTGCGATCAGCTTTCGGTCTGAAGAAAAATGCAGCTGCCGGTTGAAATACGGGCTGCGGTCATCCGGCCTGTTTTATATGCGCCGGTGTCTAGAGACACCCGGCTCGCAGATATGCTCGCATTCTCCACGATCGTATGGCCATGGACGACAAACACTCCATCTTCGCGAGGCTCACTAAAGAACTTTGGATGTCCCCACAAAAGCGCCTGCTCCCGTTGCGCTTTGGGGTGACGCTTCGGGGACATCGCCGCATGGACACAATGCATATTACCGCTTGACCATTGGAACGGCAGCCCACGCAGCCATTCCTGCATGCCGGAGGGCAGCGCAGCCTCCAATGCATTTGCGAGCTCAATTGATCCGGCACTGTCCAACCCGCGCTTATTGGCAGAGACACCGAAGCTTTGTAAGGTCTCTAACCCACCAAATTTCAACCATTCCAAACCTGCCCCCGCGGGATCATCAATGAAGTCGAGCATCATGCGCTCGTGATTGCCCATCAGGCACACCACTTTTTCAGGGTAGCTTTGGCAAAGATTAAAAAGCCGTGTCAGCACGCCCCGTCCGTCTGGACCGCGATCAACATAGTCGCCTAGGAAAACGCAGACCTCTTCACCGGTGGCGACCGCCCTTAGCTTTTCCAGCAAATCTTCAAGGAGCCCCGCACAACCGTGGATGTCACCGACCGCGAAAAAAGGCGCCTCGGGTGCGAAGTGGTCCGGCGCGCCCTCGGCTTCAGCCTCACTGCGCTTTATCCAGCCCTTTAACCATGACGTGATCTCCGCGCGCATTCCGCCCCCTGAGTACTGTCTTGTTCCAACGATCTTGCGAACCCTTCGGTTAACGCGACTGCGACCGATAGGCCACATCAAACTTCCGAAGGCCGGTGAATGCGTAAGAGATCTGCACAGAGATTGCCCTGCCGCGGTTGAACAAGTATCCGTTCTTTCAAGAACGGAGAGAGATATGACTCACAAGCCTCGCGCAAAGACTGCATCTCGTCGCCGAACCCCGCGCGCGATGATAGGCGCCGGTCTGCTCTTACTGCCTGCCGCGGCGCAAACGGAAGGCTATTCCTACTCGACCTATGGCACCGTCGGGTTGGTCGACATGCCAACGGCGCAGAGCGCGGAAGATGCTGAGCTGACGGCAACATATAGTCAGTTCGCCAATACTGCCCGCACTACGCTGAGCTTTCAGATCACACCGCGACTTTCCGGCAGCTTCCGCTACAGCAAGATTGACGATTACTCGGCAGGGGGCGGCGCTCTTTTCGACCGCTCCTTTGACCTGCGGTATCGCTTCGTCGATGAAACCAGCCACCGACCGGCGATTGCGGTTGGCTTGCAGGATTTCATCGGCACAGGCGTCTATTCGGCGGAATATATTGTCGCCACCAAAAGCGTCACCCCCCGCCTGACCTTCACGGGTGGTATCGGTTGGGGACGGCTTGGCAACTACAAGGGCTTTTCCAACCCTCTTGGGGTCATCAATGACCGCTTTGAAACCAGACCGGACCGAGACTTTGGCCGCGGCGGTGAGATCGAAGCGACAGGCTGGTTCCGCGGGGACGCCGCACTCTTTGGGGGGGTGGCTTGGCAAGCAACAGATAAGTTGACGCTAAAGGCCGAGTATTCCTCCGACGATTACGCAAGTGAAACCCGATATGGTTCGTTCGAGCATAAGTCCCCATTCAACTTCGGCCTCGACTACGAGCTCCGCGACAACATCCACCTTCAGGCGCATTACCTCTATGGCTCGACATTCGGCTTCTCGCTGAATCTTCGCAGCAATCCGCGGCATCCCGTGGTAAACGGTGGCAAGGGTCCAGCACCTTTGCCGGTGAAGCGGCGCATGCCGGGGGCGGCGTCTGATCTTGGCTGGACCCAGGCCGTTGGCGTCGAAGCAAGCCTGCGCGAACAAACCGGCACGCTGCTTGCCGGCGATGGTATGGCGCTTGAAGCGATGAAGATCAGCGCGAATGCCGTGACCGTCTATATTCGCAACGAGCGCTATCTCGCCCGTCCTGAGGCCATCGGACGCACGGCGCGCATGCTCACACAGGTCATGCCAGCATCGGTGGAGACATTTACCATCGTCCTGATGGAGAACGGTATTCCCTTGTCCGCCGTGACGGTGCACAGGTCCGACATCGAAAACCTAGAGCACGAAGGAGATGGGGCGTGGCAAACCTACGCGCGCGCTGAGATTGAAGACGCAGCGAGCAGCCGCGAAAATGCGGCCTACCTAGAAGGACACTATCCCAAACTGACTTGGTCCGTAGGGCCATACTTCAATACAGGTTATTTTGACCCTGATGAGCCCCTTCGCATAGATACCGGTCTGCGGCTTCAAGGGCGCTATGATATTGCGCCGGGTTGGATTGTTTCGGGCAGCATTGAACAACGCCTCGCGGGTAATATCGGTGACGCAGATCGCGGGGCCAATTCTGTGTTGCCAAAGGTTCGGTCTGAGACTTCCATTTATGCGCGCGAGGGGGATACGGCGCTAGAGCATCTAACATTGGCGCATTACTTCCGACCCGGCAAAGATCTCTACGCACGGGTTACAGCAGGCTACCTTGAGTCGCAGTTCGGGGGCGTCTCAAGCGAATTGCTCTGGAAGCCCGTTGCCAGCCGCTTGGCCGTGGGGGCCGAGGTAAATTATGCGGTACAACGCGATTTCGACCAAAGGTTCGGCTTCCGGGACTACGAAATTGCGACAGGTCATCTCTCTGCCTATTACGACTTTGGAAACGGGTACCTTGGTCAAGTGGACGCAGGCCGCTATCTGGCGGGCGACTATGGCGCGACCTTTACCCTCGACCGCGTTTTTGCAAATGGTTGGAGCGTTGGCGCCTACGCCACCTTCACCGACGTCTCATTTGACGATTTTGGCGAAGGGTCCTTCGACAAAGGTCTGCGCTTTACCGTCCCGCTATCCCATGTTTTGGGCGAGCCTTCGGACAAAACCTATAAGGCAGTGATTCAACCACTGACACGCGATGGGGGTGCAAGGCTGAAGGTCAGAAACCGTCTCTACGAAAGCGTGCGAGGCTATCATACACCTGAATTGAAAGACAGCTGGGGCAGGTTCTGGAGATGAAATCTAAATCTATCGCCGTCTTGTCCCTTCTGGGGCTATTGACCGCCTGCGGATCGGGCCAATCGCAGCAGAGCATCCTCGGTCCCATCGGTCAGGCTCTTTTCGGCTTTACGCAGCCCGCCTCGAAACCTTCCAGTATGGCAGACATTCGGCGGCAGGTGACCCCTAAGGTGCGTCAACGGTTTCGACACACCTCTTTGATGATCGCCCAACTTGAGCAAAATGAACGGGCCTCAATCCTCGTGCGTAAGGGGGTTAACCGCAATGTCGAAACCTATTTCACTCCCGACAATATTTCATTGAGCCTCAAAGAAGGGGTGCTTGTCGGCACCCGCGGTCTTGGCTTTGACTTGATGAGCAGCGATGTCGCCGAAGTGCTCTCGGGCTTGCGCCATGGCGGCCAAGCCGTCCGCGTTCATCGCTACCTTGATGGCGAAGATCAGATTGTGATCAAGAGCTACATCTGCGACTATAGCGGAAATGCGCAGATCACAGAAAACTGCTATGGCAAAGATCACAGTTTCAAGAACAGCTATCAAATGTCGGGGGGTAAAGTCGTCGCGTCCCGACAATGGATTGGCCCGGATCTTGGCTACATCCGGCTGGAGGATGTGTAGTGCCGTGCAAACAGGTCCATGCCGATTAGCAAGTTTCTTGGGCCCTTCTCGTTTACACACGCTGCCGTTCGTTTTTATTCCGAGGTTCCTTAATGTTTAAACGTCTTATCGCTGCTTCTACTCTGATACTCCTCAGCGGTTGCGGGGTGGCCTATGTCTCTCCGAAAGTCACGGATGCTGGCAGCAAGGTCCGTATTGTGTCTCTGACCTCGGAAACCGTTCTCGCTGCGAATAGATCAACCTATGAACCGAAACAGCTTCCGGCTGTGTTCTTCCAAACCGCAGGCGGCGCGGGCGGTCTGCGCGGCGCGGGGCCGACGCCTTCGCCTGTTTCACAGATTCAGACGAAGCCCGGCAACCTCGCGCTTCGCGTCCCCAGCATCCCGCCGAACACGACCTATCATATCGGCGTCGGGGATGTGCTTTTGCTGGCGACACGCAGTGGCAGCAGTACGGTCGAAGAGCTCAGCGGCCTCCTCGCCGCGCAAAACCGACGGCAAGGCTACACCGTTCAGGATGACGGGGCGATCGCCATTCCCGATGTCGGCCGCGTCAAAGTCTCGGACCTGACATTGGAAGAAGCCGAAGCGGCACTTTTCCAACGCTTACTTGAAGCGCAGATCGACCCCTCCTTCAGCCTTGAGATTGCTGAGTTCAATTCCAAACGGGTTTCTGTCGGCGGTGCTGTCGGCAACCCCACCGTGATCCCGATTACGTTGACACAGCTTACGTTGGACCAAGCCGTCGCGGGCGCAGGCGGAATCCAAACCCCTGATCTCGAATACGCTTCGATCCGCCTTTACCGGGACGGTGACCTCTATCAAATCCCGCTTGAACAGTACCTGCGTCGGCCCGACCTTCAGAAAACCCGCCTCGTGGCTGGCGACAGCGTGTTTGTCGACACCGAATACCAGCTTGATCGGGCGCAGGCATATTTCGCGGAACAGATCACCCTCCAGCAATTCCGCCAACAAGCGCGCGCCCAGGCCTTGGCAGAACTCACAGCCGTCGTCGATCTGCGCCGTGCCTCTCTGCAAGAGGGCCGCGCGAATTTCGAAGCCCAATTGGCGAATGACGCTGTAGACCGGGACTATGCCTATCTTGCCGGAGAGGTGACCAAGTCCGGTCGCTTCACTCTGCCCTTCGGCCGGAAATCCACCCTCGCGGATGCGCTTTACTCCGAAGGCGGAATCGACACGATGACCGGTAACCCCTCGCAAATCTACGTTTTGCGCGGCTCGAATGACCCACGTGAGTTCGGCGCAGTGACTGCGTGGAACCTCGACGCCCGCAATGCGACCAACCTGATTCTCGCGACACGAATGGAGCTGCGTCCGAACGACATCATCTTCGTCGCCGAGCAGCCGGTCACGCGCTGGAACCGCGTTATTACGCAGATTACCCCGTCAATTATCTCCAGTGTGGCCAGCTCGGTTAACTAAGCTGATGGTGGGCTTTGCCTGCCGCCCTATGAGCCTCCGTCCAACAGTTTGCGCGCGCCTTCGGCGCGCGCTTTCAATTGTCAGCGCAAGAAAGACTAAAGAGATATAGATGTCCGATACTATTCGATCAGGATGGTTCGTCGCCCAACTGCGCCCGCATGGCCTCGCCCAAGCACGGGTTCACCTTAAGCGACAGGGGTTTGAAACTTTCTCGCCCGTGCTTCTGCACCAGTCACGGGCCTTGTCAAGCAAGCGAAACGAAGAGCGCCCGCTCTTCCCCGGCTACCTCTTCGTGAACTTCGATCCAAACCAATTTGGCTGGAGCGCCATCAACAGCACAAGAGGCGTTTCACGCCTCGTTCTGAACGATCTTCGACGCCCCCGCCCCCTTCCGGATGAGCTCATTCGAGCTCTTCAGAACCGTTGCGATCCTGAAAAGGCTTACGATGACCTAGCGGTCGGAGATCGCGTGCGCCTCGTCACCGGACCTTTCGCCGAACTCGTGACAAAGATCGAATCTCTGCCAAGCGCAGAGCGAGTCGGCGTGCTAATCGATGTGATGGGTAGGGAAGTCCGTTCCTCCCTGCCCCGTGCTCATGTGGCGAAGGTCACAGAGTGACCTTTCACTAACGGCTTACGCTGCTTGGGCGTTTTCCGCGTCCCGCAGAAAATGCTCATAAGCGATGACGTCGTTGCGAAACTTCCCATAGAGAATCAGCGCGCCCGTGCCCGCTACTTTCGCTTGCAAAGTCCAATAAACAGTCGGACTGTCGCGGTAGATCAACACATCAAAGTTCTCCCCGTCCCGCGTATATGTCCCCGACAGCGGCGAGTTCTGTCGCCCCTCTATCTCGCGGCTCAGCGACAGCGGGACGAAGCGGCGCGGCCGACGGAAACGATGCGATGTAAAGTACTTCATAGCAACGACATAGCTGAGCGCGAAAAGGGAAATACAAAGCACAAGGGCGAAGGTCGCTGCGATAGGTTGATCCCAGAGCAGGACCCCAGTGAGGATTGGCACACCGAGAAACGGTAGAAGAAGAAGGCTCGCCAAAGGGTTGTCGAACTGGCTGCGCCGGCTGCGCTTCCGCAGCAGAGGCAAGGCGCGCACAGCGAGATGATGGAAATGCAACCGGTCCGGCTGGTCTGTCGCCTTGCGCGTCATCCGACGCCGTAAGATCGAGAAGAGCGTGTCACACACCGGCCAGAACAGCAATAGCAGAACCGCCATCCCCGCGACCGAAGGGTTCCGCGCGACCAACACGATGCCCAGCCATGCTAGCATATGGCCGATCCCATAGGCCCCCGCGTCGCCCAAGAAGATGCGGCCAAAGGGCCAGTTCAATACGAAGAACCCGAGCATCGCCGCAACCAACAAACCCGCTACGATCTGCACATCCACATCGCCGGTGAAATTGGCGATCGTGAAAAACCCTACCGCTGCACTCATACTGTAGAGCGAAGAAAGGCCGTTAAGCCCATCGATCAGATTGAGCGCGTGGCAGGTACCAGCCGACCACAGGAGCGTGATGGCGATGGCGGGGACGACAAAATACGCCAGCGCATTGTCCACCAAGCCCAGATCTGGAACGACAGTACGCGTCAGCGCAATCGCTAGCCCGGCGGCGGCAAAAGCCGCCAGAAGGCGCGCACGCGGGCTTACGTTCCGGTGGATATCCTCACGCAAACCAACGAAAAAGACGATCAGCCCCGCCGCGAGTGACAACAATAGATCACTGCTCAACTGCTCTGCATAGTAAAAACATCCGAAAACCAGCGCTACAATGATACCTATACCGCCCACCCGGGGCGTGGGTCGCGTATGCGTCGCCTGCCGCGCACCCAGATCACGCTCCATATGCTCCTGGCTCATCAGCAAGCCGGGCCATGCAATGAAAAGCAGACCAATAGCCAAACTGGTCAGAAAAGTCGCCAACAAAACCCACGGTTCGAACAAAACTAGATACCTCAAAAAAACTAACGTGAGCGCAATCGCAAAACGTCCTCTTTAAGCGCCCCAGAAAAATCACCGGGACATTACTCGTAACACGGCAAAGTTGCCAATATGGCGGAGCGTTCGTTACGAAATCTTAACCTTCACACTCCGGTCGACCCTATAGCCGCTCAGATCTCAAAAATCTATGTAGAACCCCCAGTTCCACGTTCTCCAACCTTAGCCGGTCGTGCATTGTGTGCAGCACAGCCCTATTGGTTCAGCAGTTTAGAAAACGCCATAAAGGTGGCACTGTTCGCGAAAAATGCAAGGCAAAAGGCTTCAAGATCGGCGCCTCTAAATAAACTGCACAACTCTTAAACCCGGCTATTACCGTGGCAAGTAAAAACAACTCACCCAATCAAATTGACTGAAAGATAGCGAAACTCAATGAGCAACCGATCACGCCCAAGTTTTTTGCCGATCCTTCATAGCATTGCCAAAGCTACCGGTGTAGGAAACAACTAACCAAGCGATCCACGTGGGAACAGGCATTTCATGACCCAGCGACAAGTATTTTCCGAGAGCACCCTTCAAGATCGCGAAAATGATGATGAGATTGACCTTTCTAGCCTGTTCCGCACGCTTTGGCGGGGCAAACTGTGGATTGCGCTCTGCGGTTTGCTGGCGCTGCTGCTCGGCGGCTACTATGCTTATGGCTTGGCCGTGCCGGTCTACACCGCCAAGGCCGCGATCGCGCTAGAGAGCCGGCAAGAACAGGTGATGGACATTGAAAGCGTCGTCACCGGCCTTGGCGGCGATCAGTCGACGATCAATACCGAGGTTGAGGTGCTCCGCTCGCGCGGTCTTATCGAAGACTTGGTCATGGACATGGATCTTCTTAAAGATCCGGAGTTCAACACCAGTCTGCAACCTGCTCCGAGCTTTTCCATTGGCCAAGCCGTCGGTTTTATACGCGGACTTTTTTCCGAACCAGAGGAAACGCAGCCTGCCACCGAGCGGGCGATACTTGATTCTACGATCAATACCGTCCTTGATTCGATTTCGGCCTCTAACCTGCGCCAAAGCTTTGTCTTTGAAATCACTGTGACCACCGAAGACCCGGATAAATCCGCGGCAATGGCAAACAGGCTAGCCGAACTCTACATCCAAGACCAAATTTCCGTTAAGTTCGAGAAAACAGAACAGGCCACGAGCTGGCTAAGCGAACGCGTGAGCGGTCTTCAGATCGAGCTGGAAACTGCACAGGCTGAGCTAAAAGACTTCTCCACCAACACGGAGCTCGTGAACGCCGAGACCTTGGCTGCACTAAACCGCCAATTGAAAGACCTGCGGGATCGCCGCGCGACGCTCGCAACACAAGCCGAGGCCACGGAAAGCCGATTGCAGGTATTGGAAGAGGCGCGCGAAGCCGGTTCTGCGACTTTTGTCGAGATTGCAAATGATGCCGCCCTTAACCAAGTTTACCGGCGTCTCGAAGATGGGAGCGTCGGCGCCGAGACGGCGTTCGAAACTCGCGCGGACGCGCTGATAACCCGCGCAGAACTCGAAGCAACACGCGCCATGTCTCAGCTGAGCGCGATCGAAGCATCAATCACCGAGGTCAGCAACCGGATCGACAATCAGTCCGAAGAACTGGTCATCCTTGAACAGCTTCAACGAGAAGTCGAAGCAAGCCGGTTGCTCTACGAAGCCTTCCTCAGTCGCCTGAAAGAGACCAGCATCCAACAAGGAATCCAACAAGCCGACAGCCGGATTCTCAGCCGGGCCGTGGTGCCATCAACCCCATCCGCCCCCCGCAAATCCCGCGTTTTGGCCCTCTCCCTGATTTTAGGTCTTATGGTTGGCGCCGGCGCCGTATTGCTACGGGAAATGGCGCAGAACACGTTCCGCACGGCTGAGGACCTTGAGACCAAGACAGGCCATTCCGTCATCGGGCAGATTCCAAAAATCCCAGCGAAGCATCGCCGGAATGTTCTCGAGTATATCTCGCAAAAGCCCAACTCAGTTGCTGCCGAATCGGTTAGAAACCTCCGTACATCGCTGCTTTTGGCGAACCTCGACACCAAGCCGAAGATCATCATGTCGACCTCCTCAGTTCCTGGAGAGGGCAAGACCACGCAATCCATTACCCTTGCGCAAAACTTTGCTGGTCTTGGAGCTAAGGTTCTTTTGATTGAAGGCGACATAAGGCGCCGCGTGCTCGATGAATATTTCGGACATGATCAAAAGCACGGCTTCCTATCCGTCATCTCAGGCGAAGTTCCTCTGGAGAAGGCTATTGTACATGATGAGACCCTGAAAGCCGACATCCTCTACGGTGAGCAATCGACCATCAACGCCGCCGATTTGTTTTCGTCGAACACCTTCGCAGATTTTATCAAGGGACTTCGCGAACACTACGACCATATCATCATCGACACGCCGCCCGTCCTCGCCGTGCCGGACGCCCGCGTCATCGGCCAGTTGGTCGATGCCGTAATTTACACCGTTCAATGGGATTCCACCCCTCATCGTCAGGTTTTGGACGGGCTGAAATCGCTGCAGAGCGTCAACGTTCGGGTGAGTGGTTTGGTGTTGAGCCAGATCGATGGCAACAAAATGAAGCGCTACGGCTATGCCGATAGTTACGGAGACTATTCAAGCTACTATCAGAAATAGGAGCTGTTCTGAATAGCCTGACCTCTTTAGCAGAAAGGTTACAGGCGCAAGCCACCGTGCTAAAACGACTAGGCGCTTGCTAGGGAGGGTAGCTTACCCTTTTCCAACAAAGGTGGCCCGAGAGCACTCACCCTGCGCGCGCCTGATTGAACACGGTGCCAGTGATGCTCTCGTTAGAATTTCGGAATGCCCGCATTGCTTCCTCAATCTTCCTGCGGCGAGTCCGGTCAGACTGAACCATCAGAAGGATTGCGTCGGCCTGTTCCGCAACGATACGTACTGTCGGTGCAAGAAGGATCTGCGGCGTGTCAATGATCACCGTACCATAGGCTTGCCGCGCCTTTTCGATAAGCCGTTTAAAACAGTCCGACGCGAAAAGATCGCTCGTAGAAGGGTCAGACTCACCACAGAGCAACGCATCCAGCCCATCACCGCCAATGTTCTGTATGCCCTCTTCAAGCGTTGCCTCTTCTCGCAGAACCGGGCCGAGTGCTTTGACAGTCAGTTCCGAAGAATGCCGAGTTAGACCGCAAGCGCGGAGGTCCTTGTCGATCAGCAAGACGGATCTGCCTAGCCCATGGAGACTTTGCGCCAGCGCCATCGCGGCGGTGGTCGCCCCCTCCCCCGCGACCGGAATTGTGATAACGACAACTTGGAATGCGCCGTCTGCGTTCAATCGTAGAACCGACGTGCGACGATCGCGCGGAGTCGATGGGCGAAGAGGCACCACCGCACGAGATAGAATGCGGCTGTTCGCCCAGTGGTTTTCCTACAAAGCCGTCGTTTCATTCAAGCTCGACAGGAAATGGGAGTGTGCGTAATTTTGTGCCCTGACGCCTTTAGTTACGCCATGGGAAAGCGTTCTTCGAACATGATGGCGAGTT
>NZ_JBIFFJ010000040.1:0-18715 GCF_043556915.1 Sulfitobacter sp. 1A15299
CCGGATGGTTACACGATGGGCCACACGTCGCATCTGTTCCTCTTCGATCCCGACGCGGGCTTCGCCGACTCGTGGCCCTACGGCACCTCCGCCGAAGAGATCCTCGCCGACCTGGAAGAGAGGATCTGACCGACATGAACCGTATGTCCGGAGAAACAGCCCTCGGGCTGGCGTGGATCATCGCGCTCGTCGCCTCGCTTGCCGTGCTTTTCATCGGCGAGGTGCTGGGGCAGACGCCCTGTGTGCTGTGCTGGTTCCAGCGCGCCTTCATGTTCCCCTTGGCCATTATCCTCGGGCTGGGCCTTTGGTGGCGGGACGGCCGCGTGGGGCGCTATGGCATCGCATTGGCGCTTGGCGGCGGCGCAGTCGCCCTGTGGCACATGGGACTGTACGTCGGTCTTGTTCCCGAACGCATCCAGCCCTGCACGGCGACCGGCCCCTCTTGCACCGATGACAACCAACTGGTCTTAGGCATCCCTATCCCGCTGATGGCGCTCGCCGCCTTCGCGCTGATCGGGGCGCTTTCGGCCCTTTCATTGAAGGACACACGAACATGAACCGACGCGGCCTGATCCTGTCCGTTCTCGCCCTCGGCGTCGCCGGTTTCGGCGGAGCCACCTGGTTTGCAACCCGCCCCGGCCCGGTGGCCGAAGCGGAGCCTGTTGCGCCGGAACTCGCGGACGCGATGATCCGCCCCTACTCGCCCATCCTCGGGCCTGCGGAAGCGCCCGTCACGATCGTCGAATTCTTCGATCCGGCCTGCGAGGCCTGTCGCGCCTTTCATCCCATCGTGAAGGACATCATGGCCGAGCATGGGGATGCTGTCCGCGTCGTGATCCGCTACACGCCCTTCCACGGCGCGGCATCCGAGGAAGCGATCCGCGTGCTCGAGGCGGCGCGCATGCAGGACATTTACGTGCCGGTGCTCGAGGCCGTTTTGCGGGAACAGCCGAGATGGGCGTCGCACGGTGCCCCGGAGCCTGGTCTGATCCTTCAAATCGCCGCCACGGCCGGACTCGATGCCGAGGCCGCGCGCACGCAAATGCTGGCACCCGATGTCGTGGCGATCCTGAACCAGGATCGTGCTGACGTCGAGACCGTGGGAATTCGCCAGACGCCCACATTCTTCGTGAACGGCAAGCCGCTCGATCCGTTCGGGGAGGCAGAACTGCGGCGATTGGTGGCTGCCGAAGTCGCTGCCGCGTAAAGCTGAATGGAAAGGGCAGGATCAGAACGATGAAAAAGTATATTTTGACCGGCACACTGGCCGTGCTTTTGACCTTTGGAGGGCTCTCAGTGCCCGCGCTGGCCGGACCAGAGGATGTTGTCGTCGAGAACGCGTGGTCCCGCGCCTCCATCGGGATGAACCGCCCCGGGGCCGCCTACATGGCGATCCGCAACACTGGCGACGAACCGGTGACGCTGATCGGCCTTACAACACCGCTCGCGATGATGCCCGAAATTCACGAGACGAAGACCAATGCCGAAGGTGTGAGTTCCATGAGCCCGGCGGGGGAGATCGCGATCGCCCCTGGCGAAAGCGTCGCGCTCGAGCCGGGCGGCCTGCACGCGATGCTGATGCGGCTGAAAGAACCGATGACGGAAGGGGACACCTTTCCGCTGACCCTGCTTTTCGACGACGGAGGCGAAGTGACGGTCCATGTGCCGATCCTCGGCATCGCCGCGCGAGGGCCGGAGGACTGATGCGGCGACGGGCGATCCTGGGGTACGGCGCGGCTGGTGTCGGGGCGGTCGCCCTGATGCTCTTCGTCGGTTGGTGGCAGGTCGATGGACCCGGTGGACCCGAACCTGTCGGGCAGCGGCCTATGGCCCTGACCGAGATGGATTTCCGTCTGACGGATCATGAGGGCAACGCGGTCGGGCCGGAAACCCTGATCGGTCGCCCGACGATGGTGTTCTTCGGCTTCACCTACTGTCCCGATGTCTGCCCGACCACGCTCTCGGACATTTCGGGATGGCTCGACGATCTGGGAGACGAGGCCGACGAGATGAACGTGGTCTTCATTACGGTCGACCCCGAGCGCGATACCGTCGAGGCGATGGCGGAATATGTCGGCTACTTCCATCCTGGGATACGTGGCTGGACGGGACCGGAAGAGCAGATAGCGCGCGTCGCGGACGGCTTCCGCGCCACCTACGAGCGAGTACCGGCGGAGAGCGGCGATTACACGATGAACCACACCGCGAGCGTCTTCCTGTTCGCAGCCTCTGGGCGATTCGTCACCATGATCGACTATCACGAGCCCAAAGAATTCGCGGTGCCGAAGATCCGCCGCGCGCTGGAAGAAGAAATGGAGGGGGCGACATGAGGCTCAGATCTTTGGCGGCTTGTGTCGCAATTGCGGGGACGGTTTCGGGAGCGGCTATCGCCATCTCTGATTCCATGTCGAAAGAACCCGTGCCGCCGGAACTTGCCCAGGCAGGTAGCTGGATGCCCCAAGGTCCTGAAGCCCCCCAGAACGTTGACATCCCCGTGACGTTGCCCGCGGCGGCATGGGCAGACGATGCACCCGACCTCAGCCCGCTGCCCCTTCTGCAGGCCGCGTTTGCCGACAGGCCGGTGCAAGCGATCGAGCCACCCCTGTCGACGTGGTCGCGCGACATTGCTCCGGGCGAAACGCTCGATTTCTTGCTGTCAGAGGCCGGTCTTGCGGCACCTGACAGAGCCGAAGTTGCCCTCGCGCTTGGTGCGGAATACGATCTGCGACGGCTGCGGCCGGGGCACTCGGTCACTGTCGCTTCGACCGTGGACGGCAGCCCCCGCACCGTCTCACTCGCCGTCGAGGACGGGGTTCGGATCTAGGTGGTTTTCGGCGAGCAGTTGTCCACACAGGTCGTGGCTCCGGATCCGGAGATCGTAACCCTTGCCGGCGAAGCCGTGATCGACAGCTCGATCTTCGCGGCACTCGACGAAGCCGGCATACCCGCCCGTTTTTCCGTGGACCTTGCGCAGATGCTGGGTGGGACCGTGGATTTCCGCCGCGAGATGGCCGGTGGCGAAACACTAAGGCTTCTCTGGCGTGAGGCGCGGGTCGGAGAGGACAGGATCGGACAGCCCGAACTCGCCTTCGCCGCACTGGAGGTCGGCGGTTCGCTTTACGAGATCGTATGGCCGGACGACGGCAGCGGTCAGGCGACGATCTACGTCGATGGCGAGGTGCTGCGCGTCTTCGCACAGCCGGTCGAGGGTGCGCGCCTCAGCTCGGTGTTCGGACGCCGCACGCATCCGGTCTTTGGCAACGTCCGGATGCACACCGGCGTCGATTTCGCAGCGGCACGTGGGACACCGGTTCAATCGACGGCACCGGGGCGGGTTAGTTTCATTGGCTGGCGCGGTGGCTATGGCCGTGTGGTCGAAATCTCGCACGGCTCCGACACCATGACGCGCTACGCGCATCTGAGCGCCGTGCCGGAAGACCTGGCACAAGGCCAACGCGTTGCGGCGGGAGATGTGATCGGCCGCGTCGGCGCGACTGGCACGGCGACAGGTCCGAACCTGCACTACGAAGTCCTCGTGGATGGGCGCCCGACTGACCCCCTCACTGACGACCGGCTCGCCGAAGCAGCCGAGAGCGAAGCGGATGATACCGCCGCGCTCTCGCGTCTGGCCGAGGCGCGCGCGCTTCTGAATGAAAACCTCGGCAGCGAGATTGCCAAAACGACAACCGAAAGGCTCTGACCCATGAAACGCATGACCCAAGCTCTCGCCATCACGCTCGCCCTGTTCCCAGCGGCCCAGGCCCTCGCAGAGGCAACGGCGATCGACGTCCGCAAGACCAACGGATGCGGCTGCTGCCTCTCGTGGATGAAACATCTCGAAGAGAACGGGTTTGTGCCGACCGGCCAGGACATGTTCGGCGGGCTTCTCGTGCGCTTCAAGCTAGACAACGGCGTGCCGCAGCGCATGGTCTCCTGCCACACCGCGCTCATTGACGGCTACGTGATCGAGGGCCATGTACCGGCCGCTGACATCCGCCGCCTTCTCGAGGAGCGCCCGGACGCCGTCGGCCTCGCTGTTCCGGGGATGCCCTATGGCTCGCCCGGCATGGGGCCAGAAGACGACCGTGAAGCCTATGATGTCTTCCTCATCCGCAAGGACGGGTCGACGGAAGTCTTTTCGAGCTACGCCGAAGGATAATCTGGCCCGCCCATGGGAAATCTGTCTCCGATAATGCTCGGCTTTCTCGGAAGTCTTGCCGCCGGATCGCTCACAGCAGTCGGAGCAGTTCCCGTGCTGTTCGGGCGCATCCCGTCTCGGGCCACACGCGCTCTGTCGCTCGGCTTCGCTGCCGGTGTGATGCTCGCCGCTTCTTTCTTTTCGCTGATCATCCCGGCATTGGATGCGGCGGAGCCGATGTTCGAAAACGGCGCGATGCCTGCGGCCATCGTATGCGTTTCGATTCTTCTGGGCATGGGGGCTGTCGCCCTGATGAACGAAAAGCTGCCGCACGAGCACTTCAAGATGGGACGCGAAGGGCCCGAAGCGGCGTCTTTGCGGCGGGTCTGGTTGTTCATCATTGCGATCACGATCCACAACTTCCCCGAAGGCCTTGCCGTGGGGGTCGGCTTCGGATCCGGAGGTATGGAGGGCGGTTTGCCGCTTGCTGTCGGCATCGGGCTTCAGAATGCGCCCGAAGGATTGGCCGTCGCTGTATCTCTGCTGGGCGAGGGATATCCGAAGCTGCGCGCCTGGGGCATCGCGGCGCTGACGGGCATGGTCGAGCCGATTGGCGGCCTGCTCGGGGCCGGGATCATCACACTGTCGGAACCGCTGCTGCCATGGGGACTGGCCTTTGCCGCGGGCGCAATGCTCTACGTCATCAGCCACGAAATCATCCCCGAAACCCATCGCAGCGGCCATCAGAACAGGGCGACGCTCGGTCTCGCAGTCGGGCTCGTTCTGATGCTGTTTCTCGATGTCTGGTTGGGATGAGGCAATGTCACTAAACAAGGTATCTCCGGTGATCGGCGTCTTCGCGGCGCTTGCTGCGTTCGCGATTGATCAGATCACCAAAGCCATTGTTGTTGCGGATGCCGCCACTTTAAGCGCCGGGATTTCCGTGTTTCCGGGATTCAACCTCGTCTTTTATCGTAATGACGGCGTGACTTTCGGGATGCTGGGCGGCGCTCCGTGGTGGAGCCTAATCGCTCTCGCTCTTGCCATCTGTGTTTGGCTAGGGGTTATGCTGTTTCGCGCCGACAATGCGGTGGAAATGCTTGCCTACGGTGCGATCATTGGCGGAGCCCTGGGCAATGTCATCGATCGTGTGCGGTATCGGGCTGTAACAGACTTTCTCGATTTCTACATTGGCACAACACATTGGCCTGCCTTCAACTTGGCCGATGTATTTGTCGTCAGTGGCGTGGGGCTCTTGCTCGCCGCGCCATGGATCAGCGCGCGGCGTTCGATCAAGTCGTGAAGCCGGAAATTCTGAACCGCATCGCTCTGCGCCACCGTTTTCTTTCGCGGATGACGCTTGGTTTCGCCGCCGGGGCGATGACCGTTCTGACTTTCCCGCCTCTTTCGATTCTCCTGCTTGTTCCCGTTGCCTATTCCGCGTTGTTTGTCGGGCTTCGCGATCTCTCCTTCGGGCGTGCTTTCCTCGTCGGCTGGGCGTTTGGTCTCGGCCAGTTCGGTTTCGGGATTTGGTGGATCGCGGAAAGTTTCTACGTCGAGGCCGAGCGGTTTGGGACGATGGCGATTCCGGCGGTCGCGGGATTGTCCGCAGGTCTCGCGATTTTCCCAGCCATTGCCGCTGCGCTTTTTGCCGAAATCGCGCGGCGCGGAGCCATGGGCAGTCTCTTGGCCTGCCTCCTGTTCGCGACCTCCTGGACCGTGGCCGAGTGGTTGCGTGGTCACGTTCTGACAGGGTTTCCCTGGAATCTGGCCGGTTACGCACTTGTAGACTACGCCGCCCTTCGCCAGACCGCCGCCTGGGTCGGAAGCTATGGGCTAAGCTTTCTCACCGTGTTCGTCGCGGTACTCCCTGGCGCGGCTGCTATGGCGTCCGGGCGGCAACGATTGACCGTTTCGCTCATGGCGCTGGCCGGAATCGCGACGATGTGGGCTGTCGGCACGCTGCGCCTCCAGTCGGATGCACAACAGCCACCCGGTGTCGACCTGCGCATCGTCCAGGGCAACATTCCACAAGAGGAGAAATGGGCGCCCGAGAACCGCGAGGCGACATTCGCGCGCTATCTTGAGCTTTCAACCCGGCGCGGCGATTTCGACGTGCTTCTCTGGCCGGAAACCGCCTTTCCGGGTTTCCTCGACGAGGATACGGAGGCGCAGGCCCGCATTGCCGCTGCGCTCACAGAGGGCAGGGTGCTGCTCACCGGTGTGCCGGACCGTGTACCGAGCGAGGATGGCACCCGATATTTCAACACGGTCCAGGCTTTTGGCGCGACCGGCAGAATCCTGACCGGATACGCGAAACACCATCTCGTACCCTTCGGCGAATATGTGCCATTCCGTGGCTGGTTGCCCATCGAGCGGCTCACGGCGGGTCTGGGCGACTTTACGCCCGGACCGGGCCCGCGAACGCTTGCGCTTCCGGGTGTGCCGCTGGTCGCCGTGGCGATCTGCTATGAGATCATCTTCCCAAGCCATGTGGTCGACGATCTGTTCCGGCCGGACTGGATTTTCAATGCGACCAACGATGCTTGGTTCGGAACCAGCATTGGACCGGAGCAGCACCTCGCGTCCGCACGCATGCGCGCTGTCGAGGAAGGGCTTCCCATCGTCCGGGCCGCAAACACAGGGATCTCCGCGATCATCGACGCAAACGGTGACCTCGTCGCGCGGCTCGGCAACGGAGAAACCGGTGTCATAGATGCGGCTCTGCCCTCTGCTCATCCGTCAACGCTCTATGCGCGCTTCGGTGACTGGGCGCTGCTGGCTCTCATCTTCACTACTTGGGCCGTCGGACTGGCTGCAGGTCTGGTCGGCACACACCGGTGCAACAAGAGAACAAGAACGGAGAAAAAGTCATGCTGGTAATCGCGGGCATTGTCGCGGGTGCGATCTGGGGTGGATATCTGGCGCGACGCCGAAAAGGAAACCGGCTGGATATCCTCCAGTATGCGGCGAGTTCGGCGATCGCCTTCGGTCTTCTCACCTATTTCATATCGGTGGTCCTCTTGCGCATCTTTTTTTAAGAAGGGTTTCGAAACAGCACCGACATGAGACGGCTTTTCAACATATTGCTGTACGGGTTTCTGGCAATCTGCATCACGGTATCGGTTGGTTCCGGGTTGGTCTATTTTCTGCTGAGCGCATCCGTTCCCGACTACGACGAGGACTTCACGGTCGCAGGCTTAGGCGGACCGGTCGACATTCTGCGAGATTCTTCGGCAGTCCCGCACATCTCCGCGACTTCCGCTGCAGATGTCTACTTCGCGATCGGCTTCGTTCACGCCCAAGACAGGCTCGGTCAACTGTTAAGGGCAAGGCGAAAAGCGGAAGCTTCGTGGCCAGCCGATGGGACATTGTCCGTTGCGCCAGCGGTCTCAGACGCGCTCGCGTCCTATGCCGCGGGCGTCAATGCGTGGCTCGAGCTTGTGTCGGAAGGCGGGCGTGGCAGAGGCTCTCCGGAGCTGCTGATCGCAGACGAACGGTCGATCGCGGCCTGGACACCCGGCGATAGCCTGAGGATTGCCCGGTCTTTCCTGAATGGCCTGCGACCGGGAAGCGCACGGGAAGGAATGCCGAGTATATCAGGTGCCATTATACCGACGGATCGCCCGAGAGCGCCCGAACTACTGGCGACTGATCCGCAGCAGCGCCTCAATGCGTGGGCGATGGACGGTGACCGAACCGCTACCGGGACGCCAATTCTCGCCGCCGAAATCAGCGGTTCCCTGTCGCTTCCCTCGGAATGGTATCTCGCTGATCTTCAATTTTCGACGGGGCCGGCCATAGGGGCCACAATGCCGGGCGTACCTTTCGTTATTGTTGGTCGCAACGCGCGCGTCGCCTGGGCCTTCCGGTCACTTCCCGTGCCAGACGAGGAGGCGCCAGGGGGGCCATCACCCATGCAGACGGCAGGTTTCCTGACGATGCTGGAGCTGTTTGCGCGTTCAGCCGACGCGAACGATGCCACTAGAGTTGCCGCAGACATGTTGCCGAAGGGCATGGAGGCATTGGTAATTGATCGAGAGACCGTTGACCGTTGGCCAAAAGAGGAAGCCGTACGGGCGTCGTCATTTCGCGACATTCGACTGGCGGAGCTTGAAACGCGGCAATCGATCTTCTCGACAGAAGGCGTCATGGGTGTTCAAAGGGACACCGTAAGTTCCGTGGCGCGAACCCTCCTGCCCCTAATGGCGAAAGAGCTTTGGTTCGTGCAGTCCAGAGACAGCATCGAAGGCACCGATACGGACGACCTTCGTCGTGAGCTACTGGACAGGCTTGCGTCGTGGAATGGCGAAATGGATCGATATGCGCCGGAACCTCTGCTGTTTTGGACCTGGGTCTGGGCTTTGCAGCAGCGCATTTTGAAAGACGAGTTTCCGACAGCGAAGCAACTCTGGACCCGTCCGAACCCGGACTTTCTTTATGCGGTACTCAGCGATCGTCGCGGCAGCGCGATCTGGTGCGACATCCGTCCATCGTCACCTCGAGAGACATGTGAGGAGCAGGTTCGCGTGGCCTTGGATGATGCCCTTGGCTGGCTGGTCGATCGATATGGGCGCGATCTTTCGACCTGGACCTGGGGGGAGGAGCATACATTGGACATGCAGTGGTCGCCGATCAGTTCACGTGGGTTGCTGACCGACCTGCTGTCCCTTCAAGCGCCGATCTCAGGCGATCCCTTTACGCAATTCTTGACGTCATTTGGTGTTGAAGAAGACCGTCCATTCCTTGTAAGTGCCGGAAGCAATTTTCAGGCGGTCATGTCGATATCGGGAGCAGCGGGATCATACTACATCTCGCCCGCCGGACAGTCGGGACATCCGCTATCTCGATTCTACGACAATCTTTTTCCCTCGTGGATACAAGGCGAATACCTCGCCATGTCGACCGATCTGTCACTAGCCCGTGGCGGCGCTTCCGGGATATCGCGGCTCACACCGGCTACCTCCGACAACCCTCGGATGAGCGAGGGCCAGAGCGAATGATCACGAACTTCTTCTTCCTTTACGACCCTTTCGGCTATGTGCTGTCACCGGTGTCGCTCATTGTTGTCGGTCTTACAGCATGGCTGTTTTTGCGTGGGCTCAAAATACACGCTCGCTGTCTCGGAAGGGTTTCTGGCTGGCGTCGAGCCGTCTTCTTTGTCGGCCTCGCGGCCGTCCTCGTCGCGACGAATGGGCCGCTCCCGCCATTGGGGCACAGTCTGTTTTCGGTACACCAGGCCGAGCATCTTCTTCTGCGACTGGCAGGACCCATTCTCATTGCGGTTTCTCAACCCTGGCTTGTCCTTCAAGCCGGATTGAAAAGGGAATGGCGCCGACGCCTTGCCGCGATTGGGCGTGCGCGCATCCCGCGATTCTTGGCGCTTCCTGCATCTGCCACCTCCTTGTTGATTGGTGCGCTTTTCGTCTGGCAGATCCCGATGATCTACGCCCTTACACAACGTATTGCGGCGATGGAAGCGCTAGCACATCTGTCTATGGTGCTGGCTGGGCTTTGGTACTTTGCTATGCTGTTCGATCTGCGTGATCCGCCTGAAGGAGCGCGGCGCGGTGCTCGGCTGATGTCAGGGTTCGTGGTGATCGTTTCCAACATCTTTCTGGGCTCCCTGACAACGCTCAAAGAGGTGCCTCTCTATGGATCAGAAATCATCGCAGCGAGCGGTGGCCGACTTCGCGCCCTGGCTGACGAGACAATCGGTGGCTACGTAATCTGGGTCCCGTCGTCGATGGTTCTCATCGCGGCAATCATTCTGGTGCTGAACGGCTGGAACGCGGCGGAGGAACGGCGCTGGACGTCCCGCTACGACCTGATGCGCCAATCGAATGCGGCGGCGCTCGAGTTTCCGGAAACCGCGGAGGAACTGCGTCTGAAAGTAGGGAAGCCGAACCGAGACATGGGCCGTACGCTCGCCCTTGGCGCATTCTCCATGTTCATGGTTGTCATGGTTACCGTCGTGACCATCGTCTATGCCCTCGGATAGATTGAATTCGACATGAGACCAGACGTATTCTTCTCCGCTAGGGCCCGCCTGTCTCGCCACTGCCACGGCTGGACACATATTGTAGTGTCCTTACGCGTACCGGGTGCTTGCGCTGGCCCACGGCGGCAAGTGTCACTTTGGCCGTGATCGCCATCGAAGCGATCAACGTGGCCCTGTGCCGACGATTTGCCTGATCTGACGGAAGATCATCTCCTCCCATCAGGCGTAGATGTCGATCGGTGTTCCGTCTTTCACCATTGCATAGATGTCCTCGATCTGCCGATCTGTGACCGCGATGCAGCCAGCTGTCCAGTCGCGGACGTCCGTTGGGTCGATGCCTGGGCGTGGACCACCATGGATGAAGATGTCGCCGCCGGGGGAAAGGCCCTGCGCTTCAGCAAAGGCGATGTCGGCCTCATTCGGATAGGAGATGCCAACCGAAAGATGATACGTACTGTCGGGGTTGCGCTTATCGACTACGTAAGCGCCCTCAGGGGTCCGGCCGTCTCCCTCGAATTGCTTGTGACCCTCAGGAGCGAAACCCAGCCCGACCGGATAGGTTTGCAATACGCGATCGGCTCCGTCCAGAACAAGCAAACGCTGCCCCTTGTAAAGCCGAACACGGGTCACTTCGGGTCCGCCATAGCTGCGGAACTTGCTGGCACAGCCAGACAAAAACGCTGCCAATCCGCCCAACAGGACGGCGCGGCGGGGAAATCGGATGGTTTTCACTGCTCGATGCCTCTTTCGTGAGGTCTGATATGGACATTACGTTACCTTGCAAATGCTGCGTGATCAATGTCCGTGGGCAAGCGCGGCCTTTGCCATCTCTGGACCAACCTGCTCACCGCTGAATGCCTTGCGGGCCTACCGCAGCGCCTTGAGGGCGACCGGCAGGGAGACCACGGCAAGCCTTAATCGAACAACTCGTGAAGCCAGGATTTGCGTCGATAGCCGTGCTTGCGGTCGCCGCCGCCGTGCTTTCCGCGCCGGTAGCCGCGATCATCGTCGTAGCCGCGCGGCTCAGGCACCCGCTGAGGCGCCACATCGGGTGCCGAACGCTCGATGATCTTGTCCAGTTCACCCCGGTCGAGCCAGACACCCCGGCAATCGGGACAGAAGTCGATCTCGATCCCCTGGCGGTCGGTCATGCTCAAGGGCACCTCGCAAACCGGACACATCATCCTGCCCTTCACGCTCATGTCTCGTCTCGGCTCCTTTCCGGGTTCTCCCAGTTCAATGACCATGTGCCAGCGCTCCTTTGGCCAAGCCTTCGCCAACCTGTTCACCGCCAGACGGCGGCGCCTTGGCCTCTTGGCTGTTCAGCAGGCGCAGGGCGTTGGCCACCACCAGCAATGACACTCCTACATCGGCTGCAATAGCGCCCCACATCGATGCCACTCCGAAAGCGGTAGCGACAACGAAAACGCCCTTGGTCGCCAAGGAAATACCGATGTTCTGATGGATAATCGACATTGTCCGGCGCGAATGACCGATCAGCCAAGGCACCTTCCCGAGGTCGTCTGTCATCAGGGCAATATCCGCCGTCTCGATTGCCGCGTCCGAACCAACGGCACCCATTGCGATGGCGTAATGCGCGCGCGCCATGGCCGGGGCGTCGTTGACCCCGTCGCCGATCATGGCCACCATGTCATGCGTTTCGACCAGTTCTTCGATAGCTGTCACCTTGTCTTCGGGCAGAAGCTCGGCACGGACCTCGTCGATGCCGACCTCGGCTGCAACAGCGCGCGCTGTCCGCTCGTTGTCGCCCGTCAGCATGACGATGGTCTTCACGCCCTGCGCGTGGAGCTGTGCCACGATGCCCTTGGCATCGGGGCGGATACGGTCGCGCAATTCCAGGATGCCGGTGACGCCGGTGTCGTCGCCCACGGCAACAAGGGTGCTGCCGGCCCCTTCGATGCGGTCGCGCAGATCCTTCGGAATGGCGTCGCCGAAACCCTTCTCCTCGGCAAACCGGTCGGACCCTAGCCAGATCGACCGGCCGTCTGTGCGTCCTTCAAGTCCCCTACCTGGAACGGTTCGGGTATCTTGCGCGGCGGACACATTGATGCCTTCGGCTTCTGCCCGCGCGAGAATGGCGCGCGCCAAGGGATGCGAGGAACGTGCCTCCAGCCCAGCGGCGAGGGTCATCAGATCTTGCGCCGATGCTTTGCCCAGCGGATGCACCGCCGCCACCTCCGGCTCGCCCATGGTGATCGTGCCGGTTTTGTCCATGGCCAGTGCAGTGGTCTTGCCCGGTGCCTCAACATATGCACCGCCCTTGATCAGCACCCCAGCCCGCGCTGAGGCGGTGAGTGCGGCGACGATGGAGACCGGTGTCGAGATGACCAGAGCACACGGGCAGGCGATCACCAGCAGCACGAGTGCATTGTAGAACCAATAATCCCAGGCCCCACCGAAAATGAGCGGCGGCAGCAGGGCAATTGCAATGGCGAGAGCCATGACGATAGGCGTGTAGATGCGGGCGAACTTCGCCACCCACTGCTCCACCGGCGCACGGCGGGCATGGGCGTCGCCGACCATGCGGATAATCTTGGCCAACACGGTGTCCGAGGCGGCCTTCGTGGCGCGCACCGTCAGTGTGCCTTCGCCGTTGATCGTACCGGCATAGACTTCGTCGCCCCGTTCCTTTGGGACCAGCGCACTCTCTCCGGTGATTGGCGCCTGATCGACGGCCCCTGCCCCATCGACAACCTCACCATCCAATGGGATGCGATCTCCGCCGCGCACGACGAAACGTGCGTTGATAGCAACCGCGGAAGCCGGTACGTCCGCTTCCGAACCGTCATCATAAAGAATTCTTGCCGTCGGCGGCGCCAGGTCCAGCAGAGCTGAAACCGCATTCCTCGCACGCCCGACGCTCCAGCTTTCGAGGAAAAGCGAGAGCGAGAAGAAGAACGCAACCGTCGCCGCCTCGAAAAATTCGCCGAGGCCAATTGCACCCGCGACTGCGACGACCATGAGCAGGTTCATGTCGGGCGACAGCCGCCGTGCGGACGACCATGCCTTTGGCGCCACGAGCCAAACACCGAACAGGATCGCGACCGCGAATAGCCCTGCCTCGACCAGTGGCATCGGCGCTTCGCCGTGCCCTGCGAAGAGGCCAAGTGCCCCCCCCATGCCGGTCTCGATGATGTGCCACAGAAATCCCGCGGCCCAGAAGCCACCACTGAGCGCCGTAAACAGCCGCTGGCGTGCAAGATGGGCCGCCTGGTCGACCGACGCGTTTTCGGCATCCCAGGGCTTGGCGGTCATGCCGGTGCTTGCGACCAGTTCTGCAATTTCGCCGTCCGATACACTCTTGGCGCTGTCGAGGATAGTCATCCGTCCATTGATCACGTCGAACGCAAGATGTTCGGCCCCGCCGATCTTCGGGCCGACCACCTTGTTCAGGATTGCTACCTCCTCGGCGCAATCGAGGCCGGACACCTGAAAACTGCGCCCGCCCGCTGGCGCGGGGGTCGCCGGAACGATGTCGCCGCACGTTCCGGCGCTCCCGCAGCAGCTGCCGCCGCTTGTCTGGGCATCTTCGGCGTGATCGTGGTCGTGACGATGGGTGTCGGACGGCATGAATGGACCTCTGGATTCGGGTGCTTTACCATGACATAGCCCCTACAGTGGCTAGAGCTTCAAGAGCAAAATACGGTGGTATTTCAGATTGTTTTATTGCTAGAGGATGCGGTGACTGGCTCTATCACGCCTTGAGGCATGAACAGCCGCTGCAAAGAAAAACAGTCACGAAAGGAAACTTAATGCGGGTTTTGATTCTGAAGCAAAAAATGATGGTTGCAGTGGCGCTGTCGCTCACGGCCGGGTGCGCAGTCCAGCCGACTGGACCGGGCGACGTGGCAAAACAGGGGGGCAACGTTCCCGAAGCCGTGATTGCAATGGCTGCCCCGGATCAGGATGTTGCAACTGCGCGCTTGGTACCGGAAGACGGGTGCTACTGGTACAAACACAGCGGCCCCGTAGAAACAACCTTGCTGCCGCTGCGCACGGCGAACGGCAATCGTATCTGCACCCCTCGCGAAACTTAATTGCGTTTGCCGTCCGCTGCTTGGCTTAGCTGCGGGCAGTCACGCTGTCCTCCGCCGAGTAAAGATAGGCCGTAGAGCCGGTCTCGACGTTCGGGTAAAGATCATTGATATGAGCCATGACCATCCGTACGCAGCCCGAACTTGCGCGGCCACCGATACTCCGTGGGCTCGGAGTGCCATGGATGCGCAAAAGGGTATCGCGATCCCCGACGTAGAGATACAGCGCCCTCGATCCAAGCGCGTTTTCCGGTCCCGGTTCCATGCCATCGGCAATGTCAGCATAAAGTTCGGGGTCGCGATTGATCATGCTCTGTGTCGGTTGCCAGTGCGGCCACCTGACCTTGCGCTTGATGGTATAGACACCCGGCTCGTAGAGGTTCCCCCGCGCGATGGCCACGCCGTAGCGCATCGCGGTTCCACCCTCTTCAATGTGGTAAAGATATCGTGCGACCGCGTCGACATGGATATCTCCCGGCACGAGACCGGCCTTCGCAAGGACTCGTTGCGGCAGGAACCGCGGGTGCAAATCCCAGGGATTGGAGGTTTCGGGGACATAATTTGGAGGCGTCACCTGTGCGTCCCATTCAGCCTTCTGCGCCTCGGTGGGCCAGCTATCGGCAAACGTCACGCCGGGAACGGTCGCAGAAAATAGCGCCGTTGTTGTTTGAATGAAGTGTCGTCTTGTCAGCATGTCGTACCCTTTCGGTTCCCACCGGCGATTGATGGCAAGAACGGTATGTGTTCTCCTTGAACAGATAGGACTTCTAGTGGCTAGAGGTTCAAGGGCAAATTTTCGTGAGTAAACATGCGATCCTTGCAGTTTCCAGTTTGCTTGGGAGGAGAAAACTGCTCGCACGATACCTGGTCCGAAGTTGCGCAGCGACAATTCGTTAGGGTCAGGATTCATAACCAGTAGATGACGGTTGCTGCGAGCGCGATGGCTGAGAGAAAGACCTTTGGACAGCGGTCATAGCGGGTTGCCACGCGCCTCCAGTCCTTGAGGCGCCCGAACATGATCTCGATGCGGTTTCGCCGCTTGTAGCGGCGCTTGTCGTATTTGACCTGGGTCTTGCGTTGCTTTCGGCCGGGAATGCAGGCGCGTATCCCCTTGTCTTGCAATGCTTCTCGGAACCAATCAGCGTCGTAGCCCCGATCCCCGAGCAGCCATTCGACATTTGGAAGGCTGCTGAGCAGCGCCCGTGCGCCGATGTAGTCGCTGACCTGTCCGGCGGTGACGAACAGGTTGAGCGGTCGTCCTTGGCTGTCGCAGATGGCATGCAGTTTTGTGTTCATGCCGCCCTTGGTTCGACCGATCAGGCGACCGCGCCCCCCTTTTTGGCGGCCATGCTGGTCGCGGTACGGTGTGCTTTCAGATAGGTCGCGTCGATCATCACGGTTTTTTCTTCGCGGTGTCCGGTAGCCAGGCCGACCATCATCCTGGCGAAGATGCCTTTCTCGCTCCAGCGCTTCCACCGGCTGTACAGCGTCTTATGCGGTCCATAGGCTTCAGGCGCGTCGCGCCAGCGCAAGCCATTGCGATTGATGAAGATTATCCCGCTCAAGACGCGTTTGTCGTCGACCCGAGGCTTGCCGTGGGACTTGGGAAAGAAAGGGGAAAGCTTGGCCATCTGCTCGTCGGTCAGCCAGAAAAGGTCGCTCATGTCACCGCTCCGTTTTCCGGGCCGTGAATCACGCAGCGCTTTGAAAATCAATGCATCCTGACCCTAGAAAGTTGCGGGGTACAGGATCACACGCGTGTCCAGCGGAACCATATCATACAACTGGACAATCTGATCGTTAACCAATCTGGCGCATCCGTTTGAAACGGCACTGCCAATAGTGCTTGGGTCATTTGTGCCATGCACACGTAAAAAGGTATCCCCGCGTCCCGGTTGAAAAAGGTAGAGGGCCCGCGCACCTAGAGGGTTGCTCAGACCGCCAGGCATTCCATTCCGAAACGGTCCATACTTTTTCGGTTCACGACGCAACATGCCCGGGGTCGGTGTCCAGCTGGGCCACTCCTTCTTTGCCCCCACATAGAATTCGCCTGCCTCGTAAAGGCCCGGGCGACCGATCCCGACAGCGTAGCGAATTGCAGTGTTATCGGGTTGGGTCCAGAACAGGGCAAACTGGCTTGGAACAACATGGATTTCGTATGGAGCGGAGCCCTCTGGAATGCTCACTACTTGAGGTAAATACTCCGGCGGTAAATCATACTTTGGCAGCACTACATGGGCTGAAACTGGCTGACTGGCCAAAGTGCCAACAGCCCCGGCGGCAAGGAGGAATTTTCTTCGATTCATGAAGCTGTGGCTTTCGAACGGTGAACGTTGAATGAACGCCGGTACACGAAAAAAGACTTTAACAAGTCATGCTAGGTGCGCGATCAGAACAATTTCACTTGTGTTCCTACCTCAGCCAAAGCGAACAGTTCTTTGATATGTTCGTTGTAAAGGCCGATGCATCCGTTCGACGATTGGCGGCCAATTTTCCGCGTGTCGCCCGTTCCGTGGACGCGGTAATATTGCCATGAAAGGTAGAGGGCGTGTGTACCCAAGGGGTTGTCTGGACCGGGTGGAAAATAGTCTGGCCAATCCGGATTGCGGATCTTCATCGAAGGCGTGGGGCGCCAGCTTGGTCCTTCCACTTTCTTGATAACGCTAGTGTATCCGCGTTTTGTCAGTTCTTCGGATTCCGGAACGCTCGACGGATACAGCTTATAAACACTTTCATCCTCTGACCAATATTGCACCGCTCGGGAATCAATGTCGCACAGGATTGCACCGTGGTTTAGATTATCGAAGTGATCCCGCCAGTTTGAGGTGCTGAAGGATGAAATATTGCGGCGCACTGGTGGCGTAGCAAGTGGTGCTGTGGTTTGCGCTGTTGCAACGCCTGCTCCTAGGAACACGCCACTTGCGGCCGCACCGAGCAGCGCTCCGCGACGTGAGATAAATGAGTCTTTAATTAGCTTCATGATCAATCCTTCGGTCGTGCCTCTTTCGCCTGGTTACAACCTTCACCCACTGGAGCTTCAAGCGATCAATTGTCACAAAAACGTGAGACGAATGGCTAACGAACGCTTTGGGCTGGAAAAGCCTTGTCGCATTCGAACGGAAAGTGGCTTAAACGATCATCTGGGGCGGCACTAAAGCGTGCCAGGTCAAGCCGGTGTCAGCCTCGACAAATGACCTATATTAGGTCAGCTTTCCACATGCGATACCTCCCGTGCCCCGTCACCTCGCGGATCAAACCGCTTGCCTCCATCCATGCGAGATTGCGCTGAACGGCGGCGCGGCTGGCTCCGGTCATGGCCTCAGCCATCGGGGCGGAGACCAAGGGCCATTCCGTGAAAACCTTTCGCAAGGCAACCGGCGTGCGGCCAGATAATTGCGCCATGACGTTTTCTGCCCGCCCGATCCACACTTCAATATCATCAAGTGTTCGCATCGCCGTTAGAATTGCGCTGTTCATCCCATCCAACCAGCGGGCCAAACGCTCGGGTGGCAAGCCCGAAACGCGCAGCCCCCCGGCCCCGGCCATAGCGAGCGGCGCGAAGATGGCACCGCTTCCATCGCTGGTCGCGATCCTGGACGCGGTGACGGCAGCTTCGATCTGGTCGCCGTGGCGTCCGAGGCCCGCCAAGCTCCACAGGTGATACCCCATGCACGCCCGCGTGATCGGGTGGAGACCCTTTGCGGCTGCCATGACGTCCAGCCACCCACCCGCGCGATCCTCGAAACGCTCAGCGCTGTCTTCAATGTTCTCGGGATCGCGGCGATCCAGGAAGGCGGCCAAGTCAGCTTTCGGTCCAGGACCGCCTGTTAGGCGCCGAACAGCCCATCCAACTCTTGCCAGTGCATTTGGGTCATCCTGTGCACCTGACAGCCGCATCGATATCCAGAGCGCCAGACGATCAGAACTCACCCGATCCCCTGCGAACCAGCTGAGATCCGCTGCCTCGATAAGAGCGAGGCGATGCCGCCAGCCTTCCGGGCCACGCAGCAGCCGGTCATCCAGAGCTCCCAGGCGTCCAGCCACTCTTGCCAGTCGCGCAGCGTGAACGCCTTCTGCTTTTGCCCAGTCTTCGACGACAGCAGTGTCGGGCGGTTCCGCCCGTGGCCCTGGAGGCAAATCATCCGGTTCTTCTTCAAGTGACCTAGGTAGAAACCAGAGATCGTCTTCGTGAGCCTCTTCATCCTTCTCGATGGTGATAAGGAGGTCGCCGTAATCATCAGTCAAAGAAGAGGCTTGCGTCATCTTGTGTGCAAAATACTGATTTTTTGCACATTGCCCAGGCGTTTTCGTGGCCGCTGCCTGCGCCATTTATATAGTACGCGCGCGCGACTGCAGGTGAAACCTCTCAGATCGCTTTCAGCGCAAGGAAACCAAAGGTTTTTGGACGAGCACGACGAGAGAGCACCTACTTGCATTTGGTTACAAACGGTTCTCTGATTGCGGCTGTGTCAAGCGGGATAGCGATCTGTCCGTTCGGGGTCATGGTTCTCTCCGAGGTCG
>NZ_JBIFFJ010000041.1:0-16909 GCF_043556915.1 Sulfitobacter sp. 1A15299
GATCAGACATATCACCGCTCCGTTTTCGGACGGTGAATCATGCGGCTCCGCGATAATCAATGGGTCCTGAGCCTAAGGTAAAGCACATCCATTCTTAGGGTACGTATGCGCAGCCATTTCAAGAAATTTTTCTGCGACCAAAACGGAGCGGTCAGCGTCGAATGGGTTGTCCTGACCGCCGCCCTCGTGAGCCTAGCGATCTTCGTGCTGAGCGTATTTTCAGACAGCCTAGACGGACTTGTCGAATACATCCGGGTCCAACTGACGATTTAAGACGCCCCACAAACGCGACACGGCAAGCATCTTCGCATCGCCCCCGTGCGAACCATTTCTCGCCATATTCGGCAGCTAATTTGCCGGGGTGATCAAAGCGAGCCGGGATTCGCTTCCATAGCAAAGAGGTAACATCATGCGAGCCGTATTCGGATTGGTTCTTTTGGTAGGTGTCGCACTTGCCGGTGGGGCCGTTTATCTGGCGAAAGACCGGATTTCACAGTATCAAGCCGCCAATGCACAAGCGCAGGCCGCGCTGGCGCAGGTCGTCCCAACGAAAACCGTTTGGGTGGCCGACAAGCCCTTGAAATACGGGCAGCCCCTCAGCCGCGAAGACGTTCGCGCCGTGAAATGGCCAGAGAATGCCATTCCCGAAGGTGCATTCTTCGAAGAAACTGTATTGTTCCCTGAGAACACCAAAGAACAACGCATCGTGCTGCGCAACATCGAGAAAGATGAAGCGATCATGGCTGTGAAGGTGACCGAGCCGGGCGAAGACTCTGGCCTGACCTCCCGCCTTGCGCGCGGAATGCGGGCCTTTGCACTTAAAGTCGATGTGTCCAGCGGTGTTTCGGGCTTCCTGCGGCCCGGTGACCGGGTGGATATCTATTGGACAGGCCGTGTAAGCGTTGGCAACCAGTCCAGCAACGGCGATGTGACCAAGTTGATCGAATCGGCCATTCAGCTAATCGCCATCGACCAAAGCGCCGATGCGTTGGTCGTGGGGGAAGCCTCGATTGCCAAAACGGTGACGGTGGCCGTGAACCCGCAGCAGGTTGCCGCGCTTGCACAGGCACAATCGACCGGCAAACTCTACCTCTCCCTCGTCGGCACGAATGACGATACCGTGGCCGAGGCCATCGAAGTCGACCAACGCTCGCTTCTGGGGATCGAGGCGCAAGAGACCATCGCAGAGGTCGCGAAAGAGAAGGTTTGCACGATCCGCACACGCCGCGGGGCCGAGGTGGTCGAACTGCCGATCCCCTGCACAAACTGACCTGAAAACAGCCTCTTGCTAAGTTGAACCAGACGCCGCACCCCCATGCGGCGTCTTTTCCAATTTCGTTATGTTGCGCATAGCCCACATGCACAGCGCCCGCGAAGAGCTTGATTCTTGCAATAAATTTGGAATTGCCGCAGAGTGTTGCCAAATGCGGGCGAAAAGACCCATCCCGAGGCGTGATCAAAAAGGCAGGTCACATGAAAATCGATAGATTTCTGAAAGCGGCCCTGCTGGGGCTGACACTGGCCGCGATGCCGATGGCATTGACCCTGCCCAGTTCAGCTGGCGCCGACACGCTGCGCGTTGTCAAACGCGGCACCAATTCCAGCCTCGACGTTCCGATGAACCGCGCCGTGGTGGTGGAGAGCGACATCCCCTTCGCGGAACTCAGCATCGCCAACCCCGGCATTGCCGATATCTCCTCCCTGTCTGACCGCACGATCTATGTGTTGGGCAAATCGCCGGGGCTGACCACGCTCACGCTGCTCGATGCGGCGGGGCAATTGATCACCAATGTCGATGTCCGCGTCGCGGCCGATGTTTCTGAATTCAAAGAACGCCTCCGTCAAATCCTGCCGGGTGAGAAGATCGAAGTGCGCACCGCCAATGACGGTATCGTGCTGTCGGGCATCGTTTCTTCCACGCAACGGCTGCAACGCGCGCTCGATCTGGCCGAACGCTATGCCCCCGAACGGGTCAGCAACCTGATGAGCGTGGGCGGCATCCAGCAGGTGATGATGAAGGTCCGCTTTGCCGAGATGCAGCGCAATGTGTCGAAATCGCTCGGCTCTTCGCTGGCGATCAACGGCGGCTCCGACTTCAGCGCGGGCACCGGCAGCACCAATACGTCAGGCGGGGTCGCAACCTCGCTCGGCGGGTCGATCCCCGGGTCGAACCAAAACGCAGGCGCGGTGCTTTTCGGTTTCAACGCAGGCTCGACCCAGGTGGGCATCCTGTTGGAAGCATTGGAGGAAAAGGGCGTCGTCCGGTTCTTGGCCGAGCCGAACCTCGTGGCGCTTTCGGGGCAAGAGGCCAAGTTCCTCGCCGGGGGGGAATACCCCGTGCCCGTGGCTCAGACCGGTGACACGATCGCTGTGGAGTTCAAACCCTTCGGCGTAGAACTCGCCTTTATCCCGCGCGTTGTGGACAAGGATATCATCAACCTTGAGATGAACGCCGCCGTCTCGGCCATTGATGCGAGTAACAGCATCGCCTTGGGCAACGGGATCGAGATTTCCGCCTTCACCCGCCGCGAGACCTCGACCACGGTCGAGATGCGCGATGGTGAAAGCTTTGCCATCGCGGGCCTTTTGACCGACGACTTCACCGACAGCACGCGGCAACTGCCGTGGATCGGGGATGTCCCGGTGCTGGGCGCGCTGTTCCGGTCGGCAGATTACCAGCGCAGCCAGACCGAACTGGTCATCATCGTCACCGCCCATCTGGTTACCCCCACACGCGGCGAAGCGCTGGCCCTGCCCACCGACCGCATCAAGCCGCCCTCCGAGAAAGACCTGTTCCTGCACGGGCGCACGGCAGATGGCACCCGCACCCCCAGCCGGGGTGCTGCGGGCGAAGTGGCCAAGCAGGACTTCCGCGGCTCCTACGGTTATGTACTGGATTGATCCGATGACACGCAGACATATCACGTTGATCGCGGGCACCGCAGCCCTTGCCGGGCTCGCCGCCTGCGCGCCCAGCAACGATCCGGTCTATACGCAGTTCTACCGCGAGGCAGGGTCGGTCGTGGACACGGGCCAATTCGGCAATGCCACGCTGCACAACCGCCAAGTCATGACCGGTGAAAAGCGGGTCACCTTCGATCTGGCGAACCGTTTCGCCAGTGAGGTCCGCTCGACCGTGACCTTTGCGTTTAACTCCGACCGGTTGGACGCCAATGCGCAGGCAATCCTGCGCCAGCAGGCCGGATGGATTCGCCAATTCCCAGAGATTCGCTTCCGGGTCTATGGCCACACCGATCTGGTCGGCTCGCAGGCCTATAACCGCGCCTTGGGGCTGCGCCGGGCGCAGGCGGTGGTGCGCTATCTCTCGACCTTGGGAATCAGCCCCAGCCGGTTGGAAGCCGTTGTTTCCTTTGGCGAAACGCAGCCCCTCATCGTGACCCAGGGCCGCGAGCGTCGCAACCGGCGCACGGTGACCGAGGTCAGCGGCTTTGTGCACGGCCACCCGATGTTGCTGGACGGAAAATATGCGCAGATCATCTACCGCGAATATGTCGCCAGCGCCGTGCCCCCCTCGCAGCTGAGCACCAGCGCCACCGCGGCGGGCGGTGGTGGTGGCGGCGGCGGAGAGTAAGGGTAAACCCCTCTTTCGCATGGAAAATATACCCCCGCGCCTTTGGGTCGCGGGGGTTTTCGTCTCTGAAAAGGAATGTCCAATCGGGCGCGAATGGACCTATCGTTTCAAGATACCCAACAATAGAGGCTTTTTGGCCCCAATCTCGCCCCAGTTGGGGGTGATATTCGACGCAGAAGGATAAATGTGCCCGGCTCAAGGGCCGCGCATAAGGCAGAGGTCAGAGCGTTCGCGGCGACAGAATATCGCCGCCCTCCGGCCAAACCGTTGATGTAAAGGACAAAAGGTCATGAGCAGCACTATGCCACAACCCGAAGCAGCGCCGATCGTTGCCTGCACAATCAGCCGCGATGTACAGAACTTCGACCTCTTGATCGAAGATATGGAAGCCACTTTGGGCGAAAGCTGGGGCGATCTGGGATTCGCCGAGGCGCTGACCTTTTTCGGCCAACCCGAAGCCGAGGCGATGGAATTCGTCGCCCTCGCCATGGATGAGACGGACGAGGACAACCTCGTTTTGATGAGCGAAATCATCACGCAGGCCAAGGCGCGCGACATCCGGGTGATCCTCATCGCCGAAGACATGACCCCCGCCGCGCTGCATTCGCTGCTGCGGCAGGGGGCGGATGAATTCGTCCCCTATCCGCTGCCCGAAGGCGAGTTGGCCCAGGCCATTGCCCGCGTCCGCGCCGGAGAGAACGCCCCCCCTGCCCCCGCGGCCGACAGCAGTACACCGCAATTGAAGGCCGGGGCGCAAAAGGATGGCGCGCTGATCGTGGTGCATGGTTTGGCTGGCGGCACCGGGGCCACGACCCTTGCCGTGAACCTCGCTTGGGAACTGGCGAACGCCGACAAGAAAAACCCGCCCTCGGTCTGCCTGCTAGATTTCGACCTGCAATATGGCTCGGTCGCGACTTTCCTCGATCTGCAACGCCGCGAGGCGGTCTATGAGATGATGTCCGACACGGAATCCATGGACGAAGAGATTTTTGGTCAAGCGCTGCAAACCTTTGAGGACAAGCTGCATGTACTGACCGCCCCGGCAGAGATGCTGCCGCTCGACATCGTAACCAACGAAGATATCGACCGCATCCTCAACATGGCCCGCAACCAGTTCGACTATGTCATCGTCGACATGCCTTCGACGCTGGTGCAATGGTCCGAAACCGTGCTGACCAGCGCGCATGTCTACTTTGCCATGCTGGAACTCGACATGCGCTCGGCCCAGAACGCGCTGCGCTTCAAACGGGCGCTGCAGTCTGAGGAACTGCCCTTTGAAAAGCTGCGCTATGTGATGAACCGCGCGCCGAAATTCACCGATCTCAGCGCCAAGAGCCGGGTCAAGCGCATGGCCGAATCGTTGAGCATTTCGATCGACGTGCAACTGCCCGATGGCGGCAAGGCGGTGACGCAGGCCAATGACCACGGGCTGCCGCTGGCGAATTCCGCGCCGAAAAGCCCGCTGCGCCGCGAAATCGCCAAGCTGGCAAGCTCCATCCACGATCTCAAGGGCGAGCAGGCCAAAGCCGCCTGAGCCCCCTAGCGAAAGAGCGTACCGATGTTCTCGAAATACAAGAAGCCAGCCTCCGCCAGCCCGAAAGCCGCCGCCCCCGCGTCGGCGCGCGAGGCCAAGCCAGCCAAAGCCACCCAGCCCGCCCCCGCGGCACCTGCGTCCGCTCCGGCAGCCAAACCGGTTTCAATGCGCCGCGCGGTCAAACCCGCCGCCGCCTCCCCCGAGGACCGTGAGGTCAAGCGCAAGCAGCGGATGAGCGAGATCAAGCTCGAACTGCACCGCGCGCTTTTGGACAACCTCAACCTCGCCGCGCTGGAACATGCCTCGGAAGCTGATTTGCGGCAGGAAATTAACGATATCGCCGTTGAGATCCTTTCGGAAAAGAGCATCGTACTCAACCGCGAAGACCGCATGACGCTGAACTCCGAGCTTTATGACGAGGTCACCGGTCTTGGCCCCCTTGAGACGCTGCTGAAAGACGACAGCGTCAACGATATTCTGGTGAACGGCCCGCAGCAGATTTTTGTCGAACGCGACGGCAAGCTGCAATTGACCGACATCACCTTCAAGGACGAAAAGCACCTGCTGCGGATCATCGACAAGATCGTCTCGGCGGTGGGGCGTCGGGTGGATGAAAGCAACCCTTATGTCGATGCGCGGCTCAAAGACGGCTCGCGTTTCAACGCCATGGTGCCCCCGGTGGCCGTCGATGGCTCGCTCGTGTCCATCCGTAAGTTCAAGAAAGACAAGCTGGGCATCGACGATCTGGTGAGCTTTGGCGCCTTCTCGGAAGAGATGGCCGCCTATTTGCAGGCCGCCGTGGCGACCCGTCTCAACATCATCGTTTCGGGCGGTACGGGCTCGGGTAAGACCACCACGCTCAACGCGCTGTCGTCTTTCATCGACAATGCCGAACGCATTCTGACCATCGAAGACACCGCCGAATTGCAACTGCAACAGACCCATGTGGGCCGGATGGAAAGCCGCCCGCCCAACGTCGAAGGCAAGGGCGAAGTCTCTCCCCGTGACTGTCTGAAAAACGCCCTGCGGATGCGCCCCGATCGCATCATCGTCGGCGAGACGCGCGGCGAAGAGGTCATCGACATGTTGCAGGCCATGAACACCGGCCACGACGGCTCCATGACCACAATCCACGCCAACTCGGCCCGTGATGGCATCAGCCGCCTGGAAAACATGATCGCCATGGCCGGGATCGAAATGCCGCTGAAAGCGATGCGCAGCCAGATTTCCTCGGCTGTGAACCTGATCGTGCAGGCCAGCCGCTTGCAAGACGGCTCGCGCCGGATGACCTCGATCACCGAGATCACGGGCATGGAGGGCGAGGTCATTTCAATGCAGGAAATCTTCCGCTTCCAGCGCGTCGGCCTGACGCCCGAGAACAAGATCATCGGCCATTTCACCGCCACCGGCGTGCGCAGCCACTTCTCCGAGCGGTTCCGCATGTGGGGCTATGACCTGCCCGCCTCCATCTACGAACCCGTGGCGGCCCAGTAAGGATTGATGCAATGAGTGCCGAACCAATCATCTATGGTCTGATCTTCATCGGTGTTCTGGTGCTGGTCGAGGGGCTGTACCTTGTCGCATTCGGCAAATCCATCAGCCTCAACAGCCGCGTGAACCGGCGTCTTGAGATGCTGGAGAAAGGCGCGCGCCGCGAAGAGGTGCTCGATAAGCTGCGCAAGGAAATGCAGCAGCATATGAACGCCAAGTCGATCCCGCTCTACTCTCTGCTGTCAGAACGCGCGCAGAAGGCCGCGATTGCCTTCACGCCGCAGCAGTTGCTGATGATCATGGCCGGATTGGCCGCTTTGGCCTTTCTGGGGCTGACCATCGGCACCGATACCTCCGTGTCGGTGCGCGCGCTGATGTCCATCGCCATGGGCGTGGGCGCGGTCTTCTTCTGGGTGTCCCATAAGGCCAGCAAACGCATGGCGATGATCGAAGAACAGCTTCCCGATGCGGTGGAACTGATGGTGCGCAGCCTGCGGGTGGGGCACCCTTTCTCCAACGCGATTTCCATCGTGTCCAAGGAAATCCAAGACCCGCTTGCCTCGGAATTTGGCGTAATCGCCGATGAGGCCGCCTATGGCCGCGATCTGGGCGAGGCGTTGAAAGATATGGCCGAACGGCTCGACATGCAGGATTTGCGCTTTCTTGCTGTCGCCGTCACCATCCAGCAGCAATCGGGCGGCAACTTGGCCGAGATCCTCGCCGGTCTGGCCAAGGTGATCCGCGCCCGTTTTCGCCTGTTCCGTCGTGTTAAAGCAATCACGGCCGAGGCGAAATGGTCGGGCAAGTTCCTGTCGGCCTTCCCGCTCGCCGCGCTGGTGGTGATCAACCTCGGCGATCCGCATTACTACGACGAGGTGCGCGATCACCCCTATTTCATTCCCGCCTGTTTCCTTGTGGGGATCTTCCTTGTGCTGAACCTTTTCGTGATGCGCATCCTTACCAATATCAAAGTCTGAGAGGCCGGTGATGGAATTTCTCAATCAGCTTAACGATCAGATCAATCAAGCCTTGGGGCCGATGGGGCTGATCATCATCATCGGCACTCTGGGCGTCACCTTGGTGGCGATCACGCTGGTCTTGATGCTGCGCCAGCCCGAAGACCCGCTGACCAAGCTCAAGCGCACCAGCTCTGCTCCCACGGGCGACAGTTCGCGCGAGAAGCTGCGCCAATCGGACCAAAACGCGCAGTTGCAGAAATTCGCCAAGTTTCTTGAGCCGGAGGACGTGGCCGAACTCAGCGCCAAACAGTTGATGCTGCGCCAAGCAGGCTACCGCTCGCGCGATGCGGTGCGGCTTTATTACTTTGCGCAATTCGCCCTTGGGATGCTCGGGCTGGTCGGCGGTCTGGTCTATACCAATGTCTTGGGCGGCGGCGAAGGGCTGACCACGCAGCAGACCATGATGTGGGCCATCGGCCCCGGCGCCATTGGCTACTACCTGCCGAAATACTGGGTCCGCCGCCGGGTCGATGCCCGCAAAGAAGAGATCACCCGGGGCTTTCCCGACGCGCTGGATATGATGCTGGTCTGCGTCGAAGCCGGGCAATCGCTGGATCAATGCATCGTCCGCGTCGCACGCGAGTTGCGCGCCTCCTACCGCGCTCTCTCCGAAGAGTTCGAGATGGTCGCCTATGAGATGAAAGCTGGTAAGGACAAAGTATCGGTGCTCAACGACATGGGTGAGCGTTGCGGCGTGCAGGATGTCTCCTCTTTCGTGACCGTGCTGATCCAATCGGCGGCCTTCGGCACCTCCATCGCCGACGCCCTGCGCGTCTATGCCGCCGAAATGCGCGACAAACGTGTGATGCGGGCCGAGGAAGCGGCAAACAAGTTGCCAACCAAGATGACCCTTGCCACTATGGGCCTCACCGTGCCGCCGCTGCTGATCATTCTGATCGGCCCCTCGGCACATGGCATCTCGCAACTGGGTCAGGTAGGGAATTAATGACGGGCAAAATTCGGCGCAGCCTCACCCGCGCCGTTTTCATCGGGCCGATCCTGGCCCTTGCTCTGGCCGCCTGTTCGACAGGCGGCTTTTCCGCGTTGCGTGGGGATCAAAAGCCCGAAAATCTCTATGCCCCCGGCGTGGACCAGCGGGCCGAAGCTGTCGACGGAATCGAAGTGGGCCATAGGCTGATCGCGGCGGGGCAATATGAATTGGCCATCAAATCCTTCAACCGCGCCGCGCTGGATCACGGGCTGACCGGGGAAATCCTCTCGGCGCTTGGCAGCGCGAACCTCGGGCTGGGGCGTTTGGGACAAGCGGAAACCCTGCTGCGCCGCGCCGTGGAGAAAGACGCCGCCGAGCCGGAGGTCTGGAACAATCTTGGCGTCGTGCTGATGGAAAGCGGCCAGACCGCCGAGGCCGAGCAGATTTTCCGCAAAGCCTATGCGCTCGACAATGGCGAAAGTGACGCAATCCGGGACAATCTGCGCTTGGCACTCGCAAAAACGGAGAAATCTGTTATAACAGAAGTCAATGAGGATAATTACAAATTGGTGCGGCGCGGCAGCGGGGACTACCTGATCCGTCCGACACCATGACCCGGCAGAGCAGTAAGAGGACGCAAAATGCGCCATCCAATCATTCTGGCCGTCTGCATGGCAGGCGTCACCGCCCTTGCTGGCTGCGGTGAAAAAGACGCGAACGCCACCGTTGAACGGGCCTTCAAGGACGTCAATGTGGTGGATGAGACCAACCTCTCCGACGTGATGCTGACCGTGGCCGACCCGAATGAGGCGGTGAGCTATTTCGCGCGTTCGGTCAAGGAAAGCCCCGACCGCATCGACCACCAGCGCGGGCTTGCCGCGTCACTGGTCCGCGCCAAACGCACGACCGAGGCCGTGAGCGAATGGGACAAAGTCGTCAAAATGGAGGGTGCCACCCCCGAAGACAGCGTGCAACTGGCCGATGCGCTGATCCGCTCGGGCAATTGGGCGCGGGCCGAGACGGTGCTTAACGGCATCCCCCCCACCCATGAGACCTTCGCCCGCTACCGGCTTGAGGCCATGGTCGCCGACAGCAAAGAGCAGTGGGACCGCGCCGACAGCTTTTACGAGATCGCCGTCGGCCTGACCACGACCCCCGCCGCCGTGATGAACAACTGGGGCTACTCCAAACTGACCCGCGGGGATTACCCCGAGGCCGAGCGTCTGTTCGGCGAGGCGATCCGTCAGGACAACACGCTTTTCACCGCCAAGAACAACCTCATCATGGCCCGCGCCGCGCAGCGCGACTACACCCTGCCCGTCATGCCGATGGAGCAATCAGAGCGCGCCCAGCTTTTGCACACGATGGCCCTCTCGGCGATCAAACGCGGCGATGTGGAGACCGGCAAGGGCTTGCTGCGCGAAGCGATCGACACGCACCCGCAGCATTTCGAAGCCGCCGTCCGCTCTCTGCGCGCATTGGAAAACGGCTGATCCATGACGATCTCTGCCACGGCGGCCCTGTGGTTTCTGCCCTTCGTCCTGCCGATCTGCCTTTATGTCGCCTTCACCGACATGAAGCAGATGCGCATCACCAATCAGGCGGTCTTGGCGCTTGCCGCGATCTTTGTGCTGCTCGGGCTGTTTCTGCTGCCCTTCGACACCTATCTCTGGCGCCTGCTGAGCCTTGTCGTGGTTCTGATGGTCGGCATCGTCCTGAACGCCGCCGGGGTCATGGGGGCCGGTGACGCGAAATTCGCCGCCGCCGCCGCGCCCTATATCGCATGGGGCGATTTGCGATTGCTGATGATGCTTTTCATGGCCACCCTTCTCGCCGCCGCCGCCACGCACCGCGGGGTGAAATACACCCCCCTGCGCCGCCTCGCCCCCGATTGGCAAAGCTGGCAGGAGACCAAGAAATTCCCCATGGGCCTCGCCCTTGGCACCACGCTGGGGCTCTATCTGATCTTGGGGGCGCGCTTCGGGGTCTGACCACTTCGCTCAGGTGCAAACTCTTTTTCATCGCGCAAATGCGTCCACATTCACGCCATATTCAAGATTTACCCTCCAGTCTGACCGACAAGCCGCACCGCCGCATGACTTTCCAAGGAAGCCATTGATGAACGCCCCGACCAGCTCCGTGCTTGCCCCGCCGCCCCCGAAGCGGTTGGAGGATATGAAACTGCCCATCGTGATGATGCGCGATATCCTTTTGAAAACGATCTTTCGCAAGAACGTCGAGATGGTCAGCGATCTGGCCCAAGCGCTCTGCCTGCCGATCCCCGTCACGCAGGAGATGGTCGACCAAGCCCGCAGCCAGCGCCTGATCGAAGCCACCGGCACGCTCAGCGCCACCAGCGGCAATGAGATGGGCTACCAGTTGACCGATGCAGGCAAGGCGCGCGCATTGGATGCGCTGGCGCAGTCGGAATATTTCGGCGCCATGCCCGTCCCGCTTGAGGTTTACCGCGAACAGGTCAAGCGCCAATCGGTGCGCAACCTGCAAATCACCCGTGACCAGTTGACCGGGGCCATGGGCCATCTGGTGCTGCCCGACAGCCTGCTGGATCACCTCGGCCCTGCCGTCTCTGCCGGGCGGTCGATCCTGATGTACGGCCCGCCGGGCAACGGTAAATCCAGCATTTCCAACGGCATCCGCGACGCGCTTGGTGATCGGGTCTATGTCCCCCGCGCCATCGAATACGCAGGCCAAGTCATCACCGTCTATGACCCGATCGTCCATTCCGCCGCCGAGGCCGAGGTCCAAGACCCCACCTCCCTGCGCCGGATCACGCGCTATGACGCCCGCTATGTCTGTTGCGAACGCCCCACCGTCATCACCGGCGGCGAACTGTCACTCGATATGCTTGATCTGGTCTACAACCCCACGGCGCGGACCTATCAGGCGCCCCTGCAACTCAAAGCCACGGGCGGCATCTTCATCGTTGACGACCTTGGCCGGCAGAAAGAGCCACCGCAAAGCATCATCAACCGCTGGATTGTGCCGCTGGAGGAAAGCAAAGACATCCTCGCCCTGCAATCGGGCGAGAAATTCGAGGTGCCCTTCGACACGCTGGTGATCTTCTCCACCAACTTCCACCCGAATGAGATTTTCGACCAAGCCGCCCTGCGGCGTATCTTTTTCAAGATCAAGATCGACGGACCGGACCAAGAGAACTTCCTCAAGATCTTCGCCATGGTGGCCCGCAAGCGCGGCATGCCGCTGGATGAGGCAACGCTGGTCCATCTGCTCAAAGTGAAATATCCCACCATCGACAACGTCTATGCGAATTATCAGCCGAACTTCCTGATCGACCAGATGATCGCGATCTGTGATTTCGAAGGCATCCCCTATCAGATGAACCCCGATCTGGTGGACCGCGCATGGGCCAATATGTTCGTTCGCGATGAGGTGATCGTTAAATAGCCTCCGCCGCTGGCACCGCGCCCTGCCGATACTACATTGGGTGCATGCGCGCCCTACCCCCCAAATTCGCCGATTGGTACGCCCAGAACGGCTGGTCCCTGCACCCGCACCAGCAAGAGATGCTGGACCGTGCCGAGGCTCCCGCCCTGCTGCTCATCGCCCCCACGGGCGGCGGCAAAACGCTGGCCGGTTTCCTGCCCACCCTCGTCGATCTGGCGGAAGAAGAGCACGAGGGGATGCACACGCTCTACATCTCGCCGCTCAAGGCGCTCGCGGCAGACATCAAACGCAACCTCACCCGCCCGGTCGAGGAGATGCGCCTGCCGATCCGCATTGAGGACCGCACCGGCGACACCTCGCAGTCGCGCCGCCGCCGCCAGCGCGCCGACCCGCCGCATATCCTGCTGACCACGCCCGAGAGCCTCGCCCTGCTGACCTCCTACGAGGATGCCGCGCGCACCTTTCGGGGCCTCAAACGGGTGGTGATCGACGAGATCCACGCGCTGGCCGAAAGCAAACGCGGCGACCAGCTGATGCTGGCGCTCACCCGGTTGCAGGCGCTCTGCCCCGATCTCAAGCGCGTCGGTCTCTCGGCCACCGTGGAAGACCCTGCCGCGATCGCCCACCTGATGGCGCGCCACCCCGACCCCTGCGAGGTGCTCATGGCCGATCCCGGCCCCGCCCCCGACATCCAGATGCTGCGCACCGACGAAGCCCCACCCTGGGCCGGCGGCGGTGCGGCCTATGCGATCCCCGCGGTCCTCGAACAGCTGCGCCAACACAAGACGACGCTGATTTTCCACAACACCCGCGCTCAGGCCGAGATCTTCTTCCATAAGCTCTGGCTCGCCAACGAAGACGCTTTGCCCATCGCCATCCACCACGGCAGCCTCGACCGCGCGCAGCGCGAGAAGGTCGAGGCGGCGATGGTGCGCGGCGATCTGCGCGCCATCGTCTGCACCGGCACGCTGGATTTGGGGATCGACTGGGGCGATGTGGACCTCATCATCCAGATCGGCGCGCCCAAGAACGTGAAACGTCTGGTCCAGCGGATCGGCCGCGCCAACCACCGCTACAACGCGCCCTCAAAGGCGCTTCTCGTCCCCGCCAATCGCTTCGAGGTGGTCGAATGCGTGGCGGCGCTGGAGGCGGTGCTTGAAGGTGCGCTCGACGGCGACCCACGGGGGGACGGCCCGCGCGACGTGCTCTGCCAACACATCCTCATCACCGCCTGCGCTGGCCCCTTCGACGCCGAAGCGCTCTTTGCAGAGATCCGCACCGCCGGGGCCTATGCCAACCTCTCCCGCGCCGCCTTCGACGCCTGCCTCGATTTCTGCGCAACGGGGGGCTACGCGCTGCGCGCCTACGACCGCTGGCAAAGGCTCCTGCAACGCCCCGACGGGCAATGGCAACTGCGTGACCCCCGCGCCGCGCAACGCATCCGCATGAACATCGGCACCATTCAGGACACCGACAAACTGAAGGTCCGCATGAAACGCAACCGCGGCGGAAAGCCCCTGGGTGAGATCGAAGAAGGCTTTGCCGCCACGCTCACCAAGGGCGACACCTTTCTGATCGGCGGGCAAATCGTGCGCTATGAAGGGCTGCGCGAAACCGTGGTCGAGGTCAGCCGCAACGCCGCCAAAAAGCCGAAAGTGGCCACTTTCGGCGGCACGAAATTCGCCACCTCCACCCAACTCTCGGCCCGCGTGCAACAAATGTTCACCCAAGACAGCTGGCCCGAACTGCCGCCCCACACCGCCGAATGGCTCAGCCTGCAACGCGAGGTCAGCCAATTGCCGCAGCCCGGCACGCTGCTGGTGGAAAGCTTCCCCCATGACTTTGCCGAACAGACGGTGTTCTACGGCTTCGCCGGACGCAACGGCCAGCAAACGCTCGGCCTTCTGCTCACCAAACGCATGGAGGACCTCGGCCTTCGGCCCCTAGGCTTCGTGGCGACAGACTATGCCACCCTGATCTGGGGGCTCTCCCCCGTCGATGATCCGGCGCCACTGCTCGATCCGACGGTGCTGCACGAGGGGCTCGACAGTTGGCTCGCTGGCAATGCCGTGATGAAACGCACCTTCCGCGCCGCCGCCACCATCGCCGGGCTGATCGAGCGCAACAGCCCGCAGGCGCGGAAATCCGGACGGCAAACGACCTTCTCCAGCGACATCCTCTACGATACGCTGCAACGTTATGACCCGGACCACCTGATGCTCGACATCACCCGAGAAGAAGCGCTGAGCGGGTTGGTCGATTTCGGCAGGATCGAAGAAATGCTCGGGCGGATCGCCGGGCGGATCACCCACCGCAAGCTCTCCCGCCTCAGCCCCCTGGCCGCGCCGCTGTTTCTCGAAATGGGCCGCGTGCCGGTCGAAGGCGCGGGGCAGGATCGCCTGCTGGCGGAAGAGGCGGAACGTTTGATGGAGGCCTCAGGCCTCGCGCAACTCACCCCGCCGCCGTCGGATCAGCCACTCTGGCGGGACGGTCGTTGAACATTGGCGTTTCGCGGGCAGAGAGGTTCTGCAAGGTATTTGAAAAAGGATGAAGATGATTAAGGGTTCTTTAACCAAGGTGGCGCATCTTCCTCTCGCGGTACAGGCTGAGGAGCCGATGACCGCAAAGGATGAAGGCGCGTCTCCGGTCCGGTGACCACCCGATCGCGGGGCGCGCTTTCTGCAATTCATCCTTTCTCAAATACCTCTGCGCTGCCCTTTTCTGCATGCGCTACCTTCGCGTTTGGCCCTTGCCAAATCAGCGGCGATCTCAGATGAACAAAGGATGAACGGACTTGAGTTTTCATTCGCCGGGGCCGGGCTGAGCGCGCTTGGCTCTGGCGCGCTTTGGTGGCGCGAAAGGGATTTGCTCTGCGTGAGCGACCTTCACTTGGGCAAGTCGGAACGGACCGCGCGGCGCGGCGGGTCGGCGCTGCCGCCTTATGAGACGCGCGACACGTTGAACCGGTTGGCGGCCGACCTGTCATTCACGCAGGCGCGGCATGTGATCTGCCTTGGCGATAGTTTCGACGACCTCGGCGCGGCGCAGACGCTGCCAGAGGAAGAGCGGCTTTGGATTCTCGGCCTGCAGGCCGGGCGGCGGTGGGATTGGATTGAGGGCAATCATGATCCGGGCCCCGTTGGGCTGGGTGGTACCCATTTGGGGGAACTGGCGCTCGGCCCGCTGACTTTTCGGCATATCGCGGCCAAGCGGGCCTGCGGCGAGGTGTCGGGGCATTATCACCCTAAGGCATCGGTCCGCGCGCGGGGCCGCAGCATCTCGCGTCCGGCGTTTTTGTTTGACAGCAAGCGGCTGATCCTGCCTGCATATGGCACCTATACCGGCGGGCTGCGCAGCCAGTCGCGGGTGCTTTGTGATTTAATGGGGCCGGAGGCCTGTGCGGTGCTGACGGGGCCGCAACCTGTGGCGATCCCCATGCCCGGAAAGAAGCGATGATGGATGATCAGATTGAACGCCGGGTGCGGGAGAGTTTTGCCAAGCAGACCATGATGCAGACCCTGGGGGCCGAGGTCATCGAAGTGCAGTCGGGTCTGGTCAAACTCGCGGCGCCGGTCCTGCCCGGCGCGATGCAGCAGCAGGGTTTTGGCCATGCGGGGCTGACCTTCTCCATCGGCGATTCCGCGGCGGGCTATGCGGCCTTGAGCATGTTGCCGCCGGAGGTCGATGTCGTGACTTCGGAGATCAAGATCAACCTTCTGGCGCCCGCCCGGGGGGACCGGCTGATTGCCACGGGCCGGGTGGTGAAACCGGGCCGGCGGCTTTGTGTGGTCACGGCAGAGGTGCATGCGGAAACGGACGGCGCGGCCAAGCTCATCGCCATCCTGCAGGGCACCATCGTGCCTGTGCCGGGCGCTTAGGCGGTCAGCCCTTCGGGTTCTGCCAACCCGTTGGCGCGGCAGCAGGCGGTGACCGTATTGGCCAGCAGGCAGGCGATGGTCATCGGCCCGACCCCGCCGGGCACCGGGGTGATGGCCCCTGCGCGCTGGCTGGCGCTGTCGAAATCCACATCGCCGACCAGTTTGGTCTTCTCGCCGGTCTCGATCCGGTTGATGCCCACGTCGATCACCGTGGCACCCTCTTTGATCCAATCGCCGGGCACCATCTCGGGGCGGCCAACGGCAGCGACCACGATATCGGCACGGCGCACCACTTCGGGCAGATCGCGGGTGCGGCTATGCGCGATGGTCACGGTGCAGCTATCGCCCAGGAGCAGCTGCGCCATCGGTTTGCCGACGATGTTGGAACGGCCAATGACCACCGCGTTCATGCCCGTCAGATCGCCATGGTGGTCCCGCAGCATCATCAGGCAGCCCAGCGGGGTGCAGGGCACCATGCTTTTCTGCCCCGTGCCCAGCAGGCCGACGTTGGAGATGTGAAAACCGTCCACGTCCTTGGCGGGCGAGACGGCGTTGACCACGCGGGTTTCGTCCAGATGATCCGGCAGCGGCAGTTGCACGAGGATGCCGTGGATCTCGGGGTCGTTGTTCAATGCGTCGATCAGCTTGAGCAACTCGCCCTGATCGACGGTCGCGGGCAGCTTGTGTTCGACCGATTTCATGCCGACTTCGCGGGTCATCTTGCCCTTGGAGCGGACGTAGACTTGGCTTGCCGGGTCTTCGCCGACCAGCACCACGGCGAGGCCTGGGGTGACGCCGTGATCCGTCTTCAGCCGGTCGACATGGCCCGCGACCTTCTCACGCACCGTTGCTGCAAAGGCTTTGCCATCGATGATTGTCGCTGCCATATCCGTCTCACTTTCGCTCGCTGCAGGTTGAACACGCTCTACATCACCGCGACGGCGGGGCATTGCAACCCGCCTTAGGGTCCGTGGACATTCACTTTGAGGCAATGACCGTTGCGGCGAGGTGCCAGTTGGCGGCATAGCTGGACGCGGT